>JAFCEU010000069.1 GCA_017608995.1 Candidatus Iainarchaeum sp.
ATTCCGAGATAGTTATGACCTTCAACGAAAACGATCCACAAGAGATTCAGAGCTATTTACATAAGTTAAAAGAGCGTTATGGAAATAAGAGTGTTGGTGAAATTAGAGACGAAGTTATTGAAAAGTTCAAGGATGAAAGCCAGCTTCCAAAAATACTGGTTGTTACCGATATGCTTCTAACAGGGTTTGATGCTCCAATCCTAAAGACAATGTATTTAAACAAACCCTTGAAAGGCCATAGGCTGTTACAAGCAATAGCTCGAACAAACAGGCCTTATAAAGATTTCAAGGACGCTGGGCTAATTATTGATTATGTGGGAATCTTTAAAGAATTGCAGAAAGCGTTTGCAAACTATGCTGTCGAAGATGTTGCGCCAGCCATATACAATATGGATGAAATGAGCAAAGAATTCGCAGATCTCATTAAAGAACTTCTAGCTATGTTCGGGGATTTGCCAGAAAAGAAACCAACACGAAAAACAATGTTAAAAGCAATTGAAATCCTTACTTCAGATGAAGCTCGCGCTAAAGAATTTGTGCAGAAATATAAAAAAGCAAGGAAGCTTTTCGAACTTTTGGGCTCAGATCCAAGCAAATTGAAATTTTTCTTGGAATATAAGTGGCTTTCGGAAGTTTACGCTTTCTATATAAGGGCTACTGAAAGAGAAGAAATTGAATCCGTTGAGAAGTACACCAAAAAGTACTTTGAAAAGACAGTAAAGCACATATATGAAACTACAGAATTCACAGAGCTTAAAAAGGAGCTTCCACTAGTAAAGTTTGATGCGAATTATATAAGAAACCTTGAAGAAAAATTCAAAACCGATAGGGAAAAAGCTTCAGATATTGTATTTACTTTGAACAAGTTTGTTCTTGTAGAAAAATACAAGAATCCTGTGTATGAATCTATAGCGGATAAAGTTGAGCGCATTGTCAGAGCTTGGAGGGAAAAGAGCAGATCTGTAAGCGAAATCTATGCGGAGGGTAAAGAAATAGTAAGCGCGCTTCATAGCCTAAAGAAAAGGCAAGAAGAGCTTGGCCTCTCTAATTTACAGTATTCCATCCTCCTAAAGCTCGAAAAGCAAGAAAAAATAAAAAATAAAGCACAGTTGCTGGAAGATACTAAAACCCTTTACAATTCAATAAAAGAGCTTCTATTCCCTGGCTGGAGCATACAATCAACCGCTAAAAAGAAGGTCGGCCAGCAGATTCGAAAGTTTCTGCGAAAATATAAGGAGTTAACGTTTGAGGAAAGGGATAAACTCTACAAAGAGATCATGGAAAGTGTTGAGCAATATGGATGATAAAATTCGAATACGGGATTCGGATATTTCATATAATGTTGATTATCGCAACATAAAATATCCTAGGTTGGAATTAAAGACCGGAAAGCTTCTCCTCGTTCTTCCAAAGAATTACAAAGAAAAAGAAGTGTTGTTAGAAAAGCACAAGGATTGGATATATGAAAAAACGATGTTGATTAAAATAGCAAATAAACTAGCTAAACAAGAGAGAATTCAACTGCTCAAGAACGAAAGGTTTGAAGAAACCATAAGGCAGTATGTTGAAAGATACTCATCTGTTTTGGGAGTTAACATAAACAATATAAGAATCAGAAGGATGAAATCAAAGTGGGCCAGCTGTAGCCCTAAAAGAAATATCACTTTTAATAGGTTTATGCAATACTTGCCGGAGGAGCTGATTGCATATGTTGCCTTGCATGAAATTGCACATCTGATTGAAAGAAAGCACAATAAACGCTTTTGGAGCATTGTTGAAAAAGAATTTCCTGATTATGCGGAAAAGGAAAGGAAACTTTTTATTTATTGGTTTGCTATTCAAGGAACTTTGGAAATTTAAAGCTCCTTTAGCCGATTTAACGCCTAAGAAAATATCATTTTTAATTTTAAAGCTCTTTTTACTGTTTTTTAGCGAGAATAAAGCGTTTTTTACACAACAATTTTTCGGTGAATAATATCACATCTTGCCTCTTAGAATAAAAAAAATCTTTTCAGCCTTTGGTTTAATCATGTCCAGTAGTCATACGCCCAGCTGCTTTTCGCTTAACCTTCCTAAAACTTTTTCGCTCGCCACCTCCAGTTTTTCTTTCCGGCTTGGCTTTTGTTGGTTTAAACCTTTTGCTCTGACGAGCACGCTCCGCGCCTTTCGGAAAGGATTTAATACCACCAAAATCCACAAACCGCCTCCAGAAAAAAACTTTTAGGAGGTGGCTCGCTTGCAAAAAAGTTTTTTCAATTCTATTAAGCTCAGCGAAAAGCAGAGCTATGACTGCCTTCTTCCTGAGCCTGTTCGCTGGGCTGAAGCGCTTGACTGGCGCTGCAGAAATCAGCACAAAGGAGGTGATCGCAGGTGAAGCTTAAAGAGCTCACAGTAAGCGTTTCAAGGAAAATAAACCTTGGTAACTATGAAAGCAAAGGCATACTAATTGGTGCCACTGTTGCGCTTGAAGAAACCGATGACATGCTTGAAGCAAAGCAGGAATTGACAAACAGACTCAATCAGTTCCTTGAGTTCGAAGTGAAGCGCATAAGAAACAACGGGAGTGGCCAGAAAACGGCCGCTCCTTCCCTTGCTAAGCGAAGAATTCCAAGGCTTTACGAAACGGAAAACATAAAGCTCGAAGATAAGATGATTTACGAACACTACTTTGTTGGTGCATTCAGCTGGTATGTTGCAGAAAAGGAAGGCAACCTTTGCTTTGGCTATGTAAGGAACCTTGCACATCCAGAGTTCTCAGAATGGGGGTATTTTGATCTTGAAGAAATAAAAAAAGTTAGGGGTGAAAAGGACTTGTGGTTCAAACCAAAGAAATTTAAAGAGTTGCAAATGGAATGGGATTAAACTTAATGCTCTGCTTTTTTAGTCCCAGACTTTTATTCCCCACCCTGCCTTTTTCCCATGTGGTGATTCCCGTATGAGAGGCCAATAAAGCTTCAAATAATGGTTATAATTTACAAGTTTGTCTTCATAGCCCTTTAGAGAAGTAACATTATGTGAGGTAACAAATCGATATACCGCATTTTGCAAACCCGAACAAAATAGATCTGCTAACTGGAGGGAGAACGAGTATTTATCGTTCCAAAAAGCAGGTTGAGGCAAAAGATGATTTTTAAGCTTTCCCTCTCTTTTACACTCAGTCATGATAAAATCATAAATGCTTTTTGCAATTCGACTTTGGGTTTTTTGTTCGAGCTCGTCAGCTAATACTAGCCCCTCTTCACCATCGGTTTTACAATCAAAGAAAAATCGTTCGATAAGGAACCGTAACCCCGAGGTATAGTTATCGGGTCTTCCATAACGGGCAGTTGAATATTCACCTATTATGGTTGTGATTATCTTTAAATTAAACTCTTTTGTAAGGTCGGAATACAATTTCTCTGAAAGTTTTAATTTTAATCTTCCCCATTCGCGCTTTCTCAAAGAGCGTATCGGGCTCCCATTGAGAAAGGTGTTGCTAAAATAGCGTAAATGTTTTTCTAATCTGAAAAGCTCGTCGCTGCCTATTATATATCCCCCAATTACAAGATAGGTAATTTTTCTTTTTTTGAACGCATCCGATTCATCCACTATTAAAAACTTCATTTAGTTTCCCCATTCTATGTGAAAAAACCACTCACTTTACTGAGGGTGTTAAAGTTAACCACCAACACCTATGTAAGATACAGGCGTAATAAAGTCCCATAAAGTCTCGTCCTCGGTTTTTCCTGTAATTTTAATATATTTGTTTGGTAGACAGTACAAATACTCACATGCCTTGTCCGTAGGATCTATTAATAAATAGTTTTTATCAAAGCA
>JAFCEU010000070.1 GCA_017608995.1 Candidatus Iainarchaeum sp.
AAGCACTTTTTTATGCTCCTCCCAGCTCTGGCAAGCGCGCAAAATAGTCTTAAGTTCCTTCATAACGCTACCTCAATAAGAAATTAACTGCCTACTATTAATAAATTTTATGGATTTTAATGAGTTTGGGAAAGAGTAAAAATTGTTCTTTAAAAATTTAGACTTTGTGTGGTTTGAGGAAGAGGGAGACATGAGTGACTCTTATGAAAACTGTGAAAGAGTTGCAACGCGAAGTTGAGGAATTCTGTAAAAAGAATGAGTGGAACGCTAAAACTGAGTATTGCATTCTTGACCTTGCATCAGAAGTTGGCGAGCTTGCAAAGGAACTGATTTTAGCGAGCGATTATGGTTTAAAGGAGCCGGAGTTTAGCACTAACACCGAAGTTGAGCTCGGCGACTGTCTCTTCTCGCTTATCCTTGTAGCGAATTCACTTAACATCGATTTGGAGAAGGCGCTCGAGAAAGCGTTAGCGAAATACGAAGAAAGAATAAAAAATCAGAAAAAGGATTAAAGTGTTGAGAGCTCAGCGCTTGCTTGTGATAGCTTCTTTGCTTTATTCTTCCCTACAATATAATCGTCCTCTATTCTTATGCCGCCGCTGGCTGTATATATTGCTGGTTCTATTGCAAAGCACATATTTTCTTTTAGAGTAAATCTGCTCTTAAGAGAAAGCGATTGCGGAAAATCATGCTCCTGCAAACCAATACCATGGCCCAAAGCATGAATCATTCTGAAGCCATGTTTTTTAAGAAAGCTTTCAACTTCTCTACAGGCTTCGCTTGCTTTCGCTCCCTCTTGTAAACGCTCTTCAGCAATTGTCTTTGCTTCATAAACTATATCATACCGCTTTACATCTTTCGCTCTGGGTTTGCCCACGTAGAAAGTTCTACATATATCAGAGCAGTAGTTCTTATAGCGCACACCAAAATCCACAAGAAGCAAACCATTCTTTATTTTTGTGCTGCTTGCTAGGTGGTGCGGGATTGCTGCATTCTTTCCAAAAGCCACTATTGGCTCAAATGCTGGTTCAGCACCAAGTATCTTTACTCCTATTTCCAAAGCCAAAGCAAGCTGCTTTTCAGTCATGCCTTTTTTAAAGAATTCAGGAATGCTCTGCAATATGCTCTCTGCAAGCTCTGCAGACTTTGCAATCAGCTTTAGCTCTTCCTTGCTTTTTACTTCACGGATTTTTTCAAGATGCTTGGCGATATTCACTAGCTTAACACCAAGTTCTCTTTTCAGTTTATTAACTGCGCGATAACTGAGCTCGTTATAGTTTACTCCCAAAGCATCTTCTGAAAGCATAGCTTTGAGAAATTTCACAAGCTCTTTTTTATTCAGTATTTCTTTAACTTCGAGACCAAAGCGCTCAACAATCGCTGCTTCAAGCGGATTGCTTATTACAATTGGCTTTTTCCCCTTTCTGAGAAGAAGCATATTTGCATTTGAAAGCTTTCCAAAAGGCAACTGAGTGAAATAGTAGAAATATGGCTGCTCAACGTACTTGTTGAAAATGAGTACTTGCTCAACATCAACTAATGAGAAAAGTTCCTTTGCTTTTTCTTTCAAAAATCTTTCAGCGCGCATATGTTACACTACAAACTTTCCATCCTTTATAATATAATGAATATTTCCTTCAGCATCAATTGCAGAAATGCTTATTTTCTGTCTCGGAACATTAATAACGAAATCCCAGTGGTAAAGGGTTTGCCTATCTGGCTCAAAGCCGGAGCCCAATGCAATATGCATCATATTGGCGAGCTTCTCATTCACAATTAAGTATCGCGATAGTTTTGCTGCAGGATTTGTGTTTATTGCAAACTCGCCGACAGCGAAAAGATTGCGTTTATAATTTTCTATGATCTTCTTCGGCAACGATTTTTTCTGTTCATAGGTCTTTATCAGCTTCTTAACATCTCGAAGCTCTTTGGCGATTCTTTCCTTTATCGCTTGCGGAGCCTTTATAAGCTTCCATTTTCCATCAGTAAATTTTACCACTATTGGATTCTTCGCGCTTAGTGTGTAGCTCCTGTCGATATTTATAACAACGTCGCCGACAGCAAAGCCATTTATGCTTTCCGGAGTGAAGAAAACTTCGCCCCCAGGAATATTATCATAAACACCTGCTTGCAGATTATATTTCCTTAGCACTTCTCCATCGATTATTTTTCTTACATCTGAGTCGCTTCTCTGTATAAGACGTTTTTTAGAGCCCTTGCCCAATTCGACAATCAGCTCTGTCTTATAGTTCGCAACCTTGTTGCCTTCAACAACAAGCAGCTTGCTTTTTTCTATTATGCGTTTTATCTTTGCGTCGCGCTTTCTTAGCATTGAATAGTTAATATTACAAGTTTGGATGAATTCTTCTAAAGGCAGAGTTTCGGTTATGGCAAATCTTTTCATCGGCTTTCTCTTGTCGAGCTTAGTCTGCTCAAACCACCAGGGTTTAAGGAACATACTGCCAGGAGAGCTCCAGCGCGTTTTTCTATCTGGCGAAGGATAACCAATAGCTAAACCAAAAACGTGCCTGCCGTGATAGCCTTTGCCAACGATTGCAAAGCCCGCTTTGCTATATTTCCATTCGCTTATTTTCAGCAGCTTTGAAAGCTTTGCAAAGAGCTGAAATGGTTTTTCTTTTATTTCCTTTTCGTATTCGCAACCTGCTAGCGTGCTCGCAAGCTCAGAAACGCGTTCAGGAATGCTTAGCTTTGAGGGTTTTGCTGTGCTAGCGCTAAGCGAAACTTCTTTGCAGAATCTCTTTGCCTCTTTGGCAAGGAAATATGCAATTGCAAAATTATCTAAATAATCTTCGAGGGGCAACTCAAGCATTTCTCTGCTTGGAACCAATTCGAAGCTGATAGAAAAGCGCTCGTTCTTTTTCAATGCATAGCAATCCTTTGCGATCTTCCTGCATGTTTCTTTCAGCTTGCTTTCATCAAACTTCCTAAACCAAGAATCGTTGTATTGTAGTAAAATTTTATCATTTACAACAAAACCATCTTCGCGAGCTTTAATTATTATCTCGGGTTTTTTAAATATTCGCTCAAACTCGTGCTTCTTCGTTTTCTTTTCTACAGCAGCAATGAATTCCTGCAATAATTTTTCTTCCTTGCTTATGCCACCTTGCTTCATTCGCTCATATGTTTGCCAAACCCGTTCCAAAATTGGCAAATTGCTTTCAGAACGCTTGTTATAAACAAGCACGCAAACATCTTTTCCTAAGTCATGCAAAGCCTTGCTTAGCGGTGCCAAAGAGAAAAACGCTTGCCTACTTTTGAGTGGCAGAACAACTAGTGCATCGCCTTGTATTTTAAGCTTCTTTTTATATCGCTTTACAGTCTCGTTGAAAAGTTTTAGATTATGCCTGGTTACCACAATCAGCACCTACTTCTTTTTTAGCATAGGCAAACCGGTTCTTGTGTTTTCCACTATTACATAGCCAGCAGGCAACTCAATAGCTCCTTCTTTCTTTGTGCTGAAATAGTAAAGTTTGCCTCTTTTATGCAGATAATAGATCTTGCCTTTGGAGTTTTTATAAGAACAAACCATAGAAAAACCTCCGACAGAATAATAAGAAGAACATTTAGATTAAAAAGCTTAGCCTGGAAAAAGAACACTATGGGGCATAAGAATCTCAAAGGAAAGCTTATAAACAGATTTAAGCAGTTCCTCAAAGGAGCAAAGGAAAATACCCTGCTTTTTTACCATAGCGACGCTGATGGTTTAACCGCAAGCGTAATAATGGCTAAAACCTTTGAAAAGCT
>JAFCEU010000071.1 GCA_017608995.1 Candidatus Iainarchaeum sp.
TCTATATCGGTGTCATCTTTCCAAACTTTATAGAGCCTAAATTGAGTGCTCTTAAAAGGCGGCCTATTGCAAACCCCGTAATAAGTCATAGTGCGCCTAACATCTTTTGTAATATCGCCTAAGTATTGAGTTACAATTAGAATAGCCATAGGCTTTACTCCTCTGCTGGTTGCGTTTATATCTGCTACTGCTTGCGTAATGAAATCATACCATAACTTAGCCTTCACTAGCTCCCTTGCCTCATCAAGAATAATAATGTTTACTTTTTTGAGCTCTTTATTGAAAAGCAAATTATCAATTTTTGTAGCGTATTCCAAAGGTGTAAATACTACTATATCGTTTAAGTGCTGTGCGAAATCTACGCCTTGTGCTTCGCACATAATTTCAGCTATTTTTAAAGCAGTATAGCTTTTGCCCTCGCCGCTATCGCCAACTAGAACACATACGGTTGGCTTTTTTGCTCTCAAGCGATTTAGAAAAATATTATGTAAAATTTTGCGGGAAAGTTCTGCTTTATTTTCAGAATAAGGAACAACAAAATCAATGAAATGCATATATATGTGCATAATAGTTATATTTATAAATAATTCTGCATAATAAGTATATTTGTTAGGGCAATTGGGAAAATAGACATTTTCCCAAAATAGCAAGGTGAAAGCATGGCTGCTAGGGAACCTGTTGGTGATATAGATCCCGGGGCTCCTATGTCCGATTACACTATAGCAAACCCTTTGCTTTGGTTGCCTTTGGCGGTAGCTATGGGGGTTTGGTTTGCTTCTATAATGCATTTTCTCACAGATTATGTAGGCATTAATTCTATTATTCCAAGTATCGCCGGTTTTATTTTTGGCTTTATAGTTGCGCTACGCATATTGGTGTGGTGAAATTATGCCAACAATAAAAGATACTGAGTATAAGCAGTTCCTGGAAACAGGGCTAATTAGCATCATTGATAAAGAAAGCTTTGAGAAGATGCTAGGGAACGTGGAACACCCTAAAGATACAAAGCAAGCTAGGGCATTATTTATATTATTGTTTTATAGTGGTAGGCGCCCGGCGGAGCTATTAGAATTGCAAGCACAGCATATTAAGAAAGAAAGGCGGCACATCAAGCTATTGTTGCCTACAAAGAAAAAGGGGCGCTACAGCTTGATTTATTTGCCTTTAAATCAGTATACTAAAGAGATCTGGGAGTATGCAAGCAATAAGTTCCCGGAGCAATACTTATTTTGGCTCTTTAGAGGAAACAATGTAAAAAGGGTTCGCTATAAAACCAAAGATGGAATAAAAGAAAAGCAGTATATAGAAATATCAAAGAAGTTGTGGTATTGGATCAAAAAATGGTGCGGAGTTACCCCCTACTTTTTTAGGCATAATAGATTAAGCGATTTAGCGCTTAAAGGGGCTGATCCATTAGAATTAATGTATTACAAAGGGGCAAGCGATGCTAGAAGTGTTATGAAATATATGCACATGTCTAGCGCCAGGGCAAAGAAAATAGCAAGGTATTTGAAGTTTTAGAAGTACCTTTTGATAGCTTTAATAAAACCTACTATTAGCAAAATGCCTGCTGTAACTAATACGGCCTGTTCTGTGGTAGGTACTCTCAAGCTCAGAATTTTCATAAAGGCCTGCTGGGCGGTTATTACCCCAAAAAGATACCAAAACAAAATAATGCCAACTATGATGGTTATTATTGCCTCTCTCTTTTCTAACAGGCATGCTATAAGTTCTAAAAAGTCCATACGGAACCCCTTTTGCTTTAGTTATAAAGCATACGATTATCTCATAGGCTCAAGCTTACAGAAAAAGCACCCTAGAATGAAAAACCCTGTCACAGCAAGAGGATCTTCTTGCAAAATAAATAAATATTTGGAAAGAGTATCAACATCTAACTCTTTTAGGTCTTTTACTAACTCTTTTAAGTTTTTTAGAAGTTTTGGCACCTTTACCACGCTCCTTTTTACTTTCTTTTAAATTTAGATAAAGCCCTTGCCCATTCCAAATTTTTAAAGTGCTACCATCATCAAACCTGATATAAACTGTGCTACAGTCATCAAAATTTAAGTGAGTTTCCGAATTTTCATCTATTTTATCATAGGTAAAAATATCTACTATCTTCTTACCTAACAACTTTTTCTTTATTAATGGTCTGGTTTTTTGCATTTCTAATACGCTCCTTTATAACTGATCTAATTTCTCATTAATTTTATCTAACGCATCGCTCATTTTTTGCAAAACATTTAAATGTAGCTTTATTTGCTCGCTAAACTCGCTCATTACGTATATTTGCCTTTCCATAAGCCCCTCTAGGTGCCCCCAACGCTGGTTTAGATCATATAAGATCTCTGGCATCATAAGCAGCTTTTCTTCATAAAGCATATCGTTTGTTTCTATATCAACGTTGCCCAAGCTGCGATCTATCCAGGCTTTGGCTGCTATTTTGCTAGGGTATATAGCTTTCGCTTTCCTGCCTAGTCTTATCTCTACGGTTCTACTTTTGTTAGTTGCCTCATTAAGTTCTGGGGCTTCATTTGCTATATGTTCTCGCACTATTTCACCACTTAAAATATCAATTACAATACCTTTTTGCCTGGCCAGGTAGTGGTACACATAATAAACTGCCTTTAAGCAATTCTGGTAAAAGTCATTTAAAAAGGTTTTCTTATTGGTCTGGAATTGGTGTAAGTACACTATTATGTGCTTAGAGGTTTTTTCTATTGTAATGCCTATGGGAAAGGTAATAATATCGTACTGCTTAAGCCAATTGTTGATTTGTACTTTCTTATCAAACTTAGCATTAGGGTTATCTCTTAAGATCTTAAATTTAATAGCTAAGTTGTGTAATCTTACGTTTCTATTAATTGTTGTTTTGCTCATAGATAGTGAAGAACTTTTTGCAAGTCCTTTTTGCAAGCCTTCTTTCAAGGTAACCTTAAGATCTTGCAAAAACTGTTTGCCCTTCTCAGTTAGCTTATAGCCCTTATAATTGGTTCTTACTTCTAGGGCTATAAAACCGCATTTTTCAAGCTTTTTAAGGTAATAAGAAACTAGCTGGTGCTTTAGCTTTAGCTGTCTAGCTATTTGGCTGCAGTATAAGCCTGAGGCTACCCTTACTAATATTTTATATAGCAGTTGCAAATTTTTCTTGCAAAATTTTGCACCTACTTTTTGCATGTCCTTCTGACCTCTTGCAACATAAAGTATATTTCATTGAATAAGAGGTAACACAACACTACAACTAAACCTGCTAAGACTAGGAAATCAAAGTATAGCAAAAAGTTGCATACTACACTCAAGAAAGGGTTTGCTTTGGCTAATTGTTGCCCTTTCCAAATTAAGCCATAGGTAAAATAGGCTGCTCCCTGAGCAAAGGGATTATCCCCCTTTTCCCTTGGAATTGTATAGCTTTGATCTGGGTGTATTGCTCCTGCATATATGGGCAATAGAAGTACAAGACTACCGCCTAAAAAAAGACCAGCAAACCCTATAGCAAGCATTTTCCAATAGTTAACCCTTTTTATTTTCCAACACAAGCAAAAAAGCAATGCTATTAGCAAACTCCACAATTTAATTCACCTCCGTACTTTCTATTAGCTTTCCTAAGTTCCCAACACTCTTTTTGTTGGGAACTCTGATGGGATCAGGGGTATTAGCTACAAATCCTGCCCAATCCAAGCTAACCACGCTCCTTATCCATTCTTACCATTCTTTTACAATCGAATAGGCTATGCCTGCGACAATAAGCCACGAAACCAATTCTACAAGCAAAATTTTATCGCATTCTGGTAAATAACTACAAATTTGTGTGCAAACACTTTCATAAGTAAAAAAAGCATACAAACCCAGCAGGAAAAAGATTAGCAAAAACACTTTTTTCATTTTAGATCAGCTCCTTTCTTCCTTACAAATCTAAAACGCAAAACATGTTCTGGGCAGAGTTTAACGCACGTTCCGCATCTTGTGCACTTTGAGTGATCTATTTGTAAGACTTCGCCATCTTCTGCTTGTGGATCAGGAACAAAAGTCAATGCGCCGTTGGGGCATACTGCTATGCAAGTTTTGCAATGCATGCACTTATGCCAGCCTCGCCTTTCTGTCCAAACTAAAATTTTCATTTTAACCACTTTTTTCAAAATCTATGTGAATTCTGCCTCTTTCTTGCTTTTGTATCTTGCGAAGCTGATTTCTTGAAAGCAAAATACTGAACCTTATGCCTTCAATTTCTAATGGAATTGTATAGATCCACAACCTGCCTACTTTCTCTTTTTTATACGCACTCCTTTTTTCAGCTTCAAATTCAGCCATTTCAGAACCCAATGTAGACCAACCTAATCCTGGCATTTAATCACGCTCTTTTTCTTTTTCGAAAATATCGCTAAAAGCGAGTTTGAATACTCTCTTTACATCGTCCTTTCGGAGCAATATTCCACCATCATCGTCAGGATGGTAATACTCAATCTCATCCAATTCTTGCAAATAAAACTCGCAGGCGGATTTGATGCTACTTAAAACTTTGTTTTTAAATCTTACTGCGGTGTCTCTTTTGTCTATGTTTCCTTTTTTTTCATAATCTCTTATTCTTTTGTTCATCCATTTTATCAAGTCAAGCGGTTCGGGTTTCATTTGCTCACGCTCCAGCGAGTTTTTTTACCCTCTTTAAAAATTCTTGCTCTGCTTTTGCATCATCAAGCAGGCCTAAAACTTCTATAGTTTCTACATCAAAACCTAAAGTTTGCCAAAAGCGGCGCTTTTCAGCTAAAGGATCCTGCAAGCTCAGCACCCCCGTGAAATTTTTGCAGAGTGGGGGCTAGCAAGGAGAAAGTGAGGTGTCAGAATTAGGGCTAGCCCCCAAACTCTCGCAGGTTCCCAACCACCTAGCGCCTTCTCCAAAGCCCCAGAAGTGCTAGAATTAGCATGAGCTGTGCAGAGCGAAATGTATTTATAAAAGTTCTTAACTAACATTACATAACACCTGCCTTAAGGGGTTGGGTGTGCCCCCAGCAGAGCCTGCTGGGGGCTGGCTCTGAGCATTCATTTAATTTTTTAGTTAAGAAATTATCAACGAGACACTTTAAGGTGGAACAGATACCGGTGACCCCATCTATTTTTAAACCTCTTTTCCAATATTTTTAAGTGATAAATATGGTGGAAAAAAAATTCACAGTCATTATTGAGCGAGATGATAATGGTTGGTTGGTTGCT
>JAFCEU010000004.1 GCA_017608995.1 Candidatus Iainarchaeum sp.
ATCAATATCTTTTTAGATTATGAAACCTTTGGCGAACATCAGTGGCCAGAAACTGGTATCTTTGAATTCATGAGGCATTTACCAAAAGAAGTAATGAAACACAAGCATTTGCGATTTTCGCTTGCATCTGAATTAATAAAGAAGATTAAGCCGAGGGATGAGCTCGATGTTCCGGAGCTAATATCCTGGGCTGATATCGATAGGGACCTTTCAGCATGGTTGGAGAATCGCATGCAAAAGCATGCGTTTGAAGAAGTGAAGAAGATTGAAAAGAGTGTTAAAAAATCAAAAGATGAAAAGCTCCTGCACGAATGGCGTCTGCTTCAAACATCGGATCATTTCTATTATATGTGCACAAAATGGTTTGCTGACGGCGACGTGCATAAATACTTCAATCCTTATGAAACGCCTTATGATGCATATATAAATTATATGAACGTTTTGAATGATCTGAAAAATAGGTTAAGCGGGGTTTAATCTTCTCGCCTCTGTAATGCTAAATCATAAGCATTTATGTAGTTTTCTATGAGTTTGTTCCAGCTGAACAAGTAGCTTATGCGCTTTGCTCTTATTTTGGCTTCGCCACGCTCTCTTTTTGGCATTGAATAGATTCTATAAAGAAACTCTGTCAGCTGCTTAAGAGATTGTTCATAGGAAACGCCTTCCCTGCTGATTACTTTTATTGCATCCTTCGCTTCCTCGCTCGAAATATTATTGAGAACAAAGCGCCCAAAGCCACTTAAATCTGTTGTCACAGCAGGCAAACCCAAAGCTATGGTCTCCAAAGGCGTATAGCCCCAAGGTTCATAATAGCTTGGAAAAACGCCTAGATGGCAGCCTATAACCGCTTGGTAATAATCTAGGCCTATGAGCCCATCAGCTGGATTCAGGTATGTTGGATAATAAATAACCTTTACCTTATCCTCTTCTTTATTTAGAAGCCCTCTATTCATTATTCTCTGTAAAATAGCATCATTTTCAGGAACATCAAGGACGCTGATTGGTGGCAAATCGTTTTTCTCATGCTTCAGCTCAAAGAGCATCTTCTTTATCTTATAGAGGAATTCATTATCTAACAAGTTTCTCTCTGTTGGAGGCTCTCCGCAAGAAATTGAATAATAAAGCCTGTTCTTTATCTTCTTCACTTCCTCTTCAATTTCATCTTCTATGCGCTCATAAAGAGCCATGTGCTTAAGCAACTCGATATTCTTTCCCCTATTTGGTGCAGGCACCCATATAAATGCTACAACTATTGTTTGCTTACTTTCTCTCTTTAGCTTCTTATTTAGCTCTGCAAGCGAATCTATGAAAAGGTCAATGCCTTTATTCCTTATTTCATAGCGCCCGGAAATGAAGTAAAAAAGGCTATCTTCAATGTTTATATAATAATACGGAGCAAAGTAATCGAGCACAAAGCGTCTTATTGTGTTCCTATATTTCACATGGAGGTTTGCAAGCTCTTCCATAAGGTGAAACTTCTCAACGTTTAAACCATTTGGAGTTATTATTTCAGCTTTCTTTCCGAGTATGTATTCAGCCTCTTTAGCAGTTATTTCTGAAACTGTTGTGAAAACATCTGCGCTATGAGCGCAAGCTTTTTCTGTTAAGTGCTTTGCTTGGACTCCATATTTGTATGCTCTGCCATCGTCAACAACTGTATTCTTTGCTAAGCCAGCATTTACCTCTTCATGCAAGGGTTCGCGAGCTTCAGCAATAGTTCTGCCAAGCACTGTTGCGTGCGTAGTAAAAACGGTTTTTATTTCTGGTCTATAATGTTTCAAGTGTAGCAATGCGCCTGCGGAGAGCCATTCGTGGCAGTGTAGAACACATTTATCTTTGTCGAATTCCTTTGAAAAAACTTCTTCAATAAGACGCTCCACAAGTAAGCCTGCTGCTTTGCTCCAAATAATAGGCTCGTTATAATCCTCTGCAGAGCCTAAAGAATCTATTCTATAGACATCCCAAAACTCACGCTTTATATCGTCTGTTTTTTCTCTGAAGTCAGCGGGATCAACAAGTAAGCATTTTGGTCTGCCTGTGACAAGCCAGTGGCCGGAATAACATTCTATTCCAAAATCATTTTTCAGGGAATCAAATACTGCTCTGAATTCTGGCGAGGGCTCTTCATTCTCAAATTCAACAGCAGCATGTCTTTTAATATAAGGCCCCACTGCAAAGAAATCATGAAAGTTCTTTTTCATCTCAGGTGCTTTCGTGGATAGTACAGTGTATATACCGCCTACTTTATTGGCTACTTCCCAAGCCGCTTCAAAAACTATTAAATTGCGTTCCATAAAACCACTTGTATTCATACAATTAAGATTAAATAAAGTTTTTAACCTTTCAATTTTTGTGAAAAATGATGCTTTCGCAATTTAATAAAACTACGCACCTTTATAAATATTCCTATTTCCTAACAAATCCTAAATGCTTCTTTCACAGGTATTGCGACACTGGCTTTAAAACAAAGTGGACCGGCTTTTGGAAAGGGAATAAAAAATTCATAGAATTCTTTGCGTTTAAAGTAGGGTCAGAGTACCTATCAGAAAGTAACTGCATAAAGACCCTTTACAATTTTGTGAAAGCTGAGCATACCCATGAGCTTAATGGTAGGTTATTTAAGCAAAGCGTTTTTGTGCCAAGAAACAAAGCGGTGCTTGTTTTAGAGCTTACTGGTGAAAAAAATTCTGCTTTGAAAGCGGAGCTTGAGCTGGCAATAAATATGCGCTTTCGCGAAGAAAACCTGCATGCAAGGCAGTATTCAATCAAGAAGAAAAAAAATGCATTTGAAATAACTTCAGAGCTTGGAAAGCTCATAGTTAAGCCCTTATCTGGCTCCATGGTATTTGAGAGCAAGCCTTCTTACAAAAGCCATGCTCCAAGCAATGAGCCACAATGTTATTTTCTTCCTGGAAGAATCTATTTGAAGGGAGATAGGATACGTTTAATGCTAAGCGCAGATAGCGTGCAAAAGTACAATAACCGCGAACCAGGATTGAAGAAAAATTATTATGAGAAACTTTGCAGTATTATTGAGTGTAGCGATCCTTTTATTGAGAGCTCATTTAGGAATGCATTGCTGAACCTTGAGATGCTTTACGCTGGCAGGGGCTTTTACGCCGGCCTGCCATGGTTTTTGCAGTTCTGGGCTAGAGATACTTTTTGGAGCTTTAAAGCTTTGCTCTTTGCAGGGATGTTTGAGAGAGCAAAAGTCGCTTTGCTTGAATTTGTAAAGCGCATGAAAGATGGGCGAATCCCAAATTATATTGCATACAATGAGACTAGCTACAATTCGATAGATTCTAACCCTCTGTTTATTTCTGCACTTAAGGACTATGTCCTTTTTTCTGCTGACTACGCTTTTCTAAAGAAAGCGTTGCAGAAAGCGAAGCAGTGTATTGAGGCTTTGCTCTCTTTGCAAGATTCTGATGGTTTTATAATGCATGACCTTGATGCAAATGAAACTTGGATGGACACTCTAAATAGAAGAGAAAAGGCAATAGAAGTGCAGGCGCTTTTTATAACCGCGTTGCGGGACTTTGCTGAGCTAAGCTCTATGCTAAAGAAACCCAATAGAAAAATAAGTGAGCTTGCAGAGCAATGCAAGCTTAGCAAAGAAGAACTACTTAGGGGCTTTGAGAAAACGTTCTATGATGATAGCGCTAAGCTGCTGGCAGATAGAATATTTTATGGAAAAAAAGATCTTATAAAAAGGCCTAACGCTTTAGTCGCTTTAATGCTTGGAATTTCGAAGCGGAAAGAGCTTCTTAAGCTCTATGAAAGCCCAGAATTTTTATCTGAAAAAGGTTTACGCAGCATTTCAAAACTCGAAGCAAACTATAGTCCAAACGCGTACCATAATGGCCAGGTTTGGTCTTTATGTACCGCTTGGTTAGCCTGCTCAGAATTTGCTCTCGGCAGGCCCAGCAAAGGCCTCGGAATACTTAAGCTGCTTTGCAAAGATTTTGAGCGAGACGCTTTGGGCTGCATAGGCGAAACCTGGAATGCTGAAACCGCTACGCTTGCTGGTTGTGGCTTACAGTTATGGGGTTCCGCCTTTGTGATAAAAACGATTGACGAATTTATGCTTGGAATTCATCCGAATGCGTTCAAAAAAGAAGTGGTTGTTAGGCCAAGGCTTCCAAATACAATAAAGCGAATAAAACGCGTTGTGCGGGTCGGGAAAAAGAGGTATGCAATTGAGATAAAGAACTCGGGTTCGAAACAAAGGATAAGAACCTCTAAAGGAATTAAGTTGGTTAAAGGTTTGTAAGAGGAAAGAAAAATAGCATTCAACAACCTTTTTAAGTGGAGAGTGTTTTTTTAATATTATATGAACGAAGCTGAAAAAGAGAATAAAGAGAAAGAGTTAATTGAGAACTATGTGGAGAAATTTAAACAAGAGCTTATAGTTGGCGGCTTTTCGAAACGCACGCTTAAAATGTACCTCTGCTACGTAGGCGAATTTCTTAATTTTATAAAAAAAGACCCACTAAAGGTTGAAAGAGCCGATATAATAAAATTTATGGCGTATAAGGTCGAGCAAGGAGCAAGCGATTCAACCCTGGCTTTGGTCTATTCTGCTCTTAGACATTTCTTCAGGGAATTTTTGCGGAGTGATGTTATGGAAGAGATAAAAAGGCCGAGAAAAGGCAAGAAACTGCCGGTGGTTATGACAAAAGAAGAAGTAAAAAAAATATTAGATGTCACAAAGCGAAAACGCGATAAGTTGATTTTGATGCTTCTTTATTCAAGTGGCCTACGCGTCAGTGAGGTTACAAAGCTCAAGATAAGAGACTTAAATTTGGCTGAAAAAACCGCAATGGTTAGAGGCGGCAAAGGCAATAAAGATCGCTTAGTGATTCTCTCCGAACAATGGGTTGAAGAAATAAAGAAATACTTGGCAAGTAGAAAGGTTAAAAGCGAGTATGTTTTCTGTAAGGGAAATGGAGCGCCTATTTCTGTGGACTCTATTCAGCGCATGGTTAGAAAAGCGCGGATAAAAGCAGGGATAAATAAAAACATAACGCCGCATAGCTTTAGACATTCTTTTGCAACGCACTTATTGGAAGCTGGTGAGAGTATAAGAAAGATACAAGAGCTTCTGGGGCATAGCAATCTTTCCACAACACAGATTTATACAAAAGTGTCTACGGAAGAATTGAAGAAGGTCAGAAGCCCTTTAGACAATCTTTAAAGAGAATTAGAGGGGCCCTTTACTTCCGATAATAATAGTTCTGAAGCGTTTTCCGGATTCAAAAAAGTTTTGGCCTTTTTAAGCAAAAGTTTAAATATTTAAAAGGCATCCATTATTATAGTCTATAACATACTAAGTTAAGGAGGGCTTAAGATGACAATAAGGCTTTCAGAATTGTTTGGCAAAGAGATTTACTCATTAGATGGCGAGCGAAAAGGAAAGGTCTTTGATTTAGTTATAAACTTAGAAAAAGGGAGAATTGAAACAATAACAACAGAACCCTTGAAGGCAAGATCAAAGGCTGAAGCTAAGAAGATAATAACGGAAAAAAGCATGCCGTATAGCAAAGTAATTTCTGCAAAGGACATTATTTTGGTGTCCACTAAACACGAAGTAAGTAAATGATAATGTTTGCTGGCTTTTAGTTGTTTGTGTATTGCATATTTCATTTATTTGTTATGTATAAGTTATTTTCTTTCTCGTTCTCTTCGTTACGAAATCATTTTTAATTATTATCCCTATTATTTTATACATAAACTCTGCATATAAACTATAACAACACATTATCGGAAGCAAGGGGGGCCTCTGTTGCCTGTTGATGCGTACTTCATACAGTATAAGTTTATCTTACCCAAATCAATAAGCCATTCTTCTTACTCATATCAGAAGCTTTTTAGAGCCCTTTACGGTTATACTCAAGCAGTTTATAAATCAAGTGGCAAGGCGTATAAATATCATCGCAAGGGCGTGCTTTCAGATTACCCTTTTTTGAGGCCAGCCAAGAACACGGTAATTATTCCGCCCGCCGCTTTACAGGAATTGATCAACTTTTTTAATACTGGGAAGAACCCTGCACACAGATGGTTTAGGAAAGGGGAATGGAAGGCGGTCTATTATATGAATGAGAAGAAATTGAATGAAAGTACTGCGGCTAGGGCACTTGAAAACATGCTTGATAGGCTTTGGATAAACACAGAAGGTGAAAAAAAGTTGCTATTTGATGAGCTTAAGCGAGTTGCTAAAGGAGGCGCAGACCCGAACTATGTGTCAACGCTTCTTGCAGAAGCTAAGAAGGTAACTAATAACGAATGGTTTAATAAATGCTATGCCATTTCTAAGAAACTTGAGGAATTTAAGAAGCTTTGCGATTCTTTGAAAGGGCGCCGGCTTTTTTAATTATTTTCATCCTACCTCTTTTTTAATCTTCAGTTTTATTTTTTCCTTTTGCTTTTCTTTTTCAGACTCTTTCTCCGACTTCTTTTCTTTTACAATCTCAAATAGCAATTCTTTTTTACGCCACTTACGCTTGCCACCGATATTTGTTGTTTCTATTAGGTTTATGTCTACAAGTGTTTTTAGGTATGGATAAAGGCTACGCTCATTCTTATATTCTATACCAAAGAGCTCTTTTATACGACGTCTTATTTCTTGCATATCTACCCATTCATCAAAACCTATTACATTTACTAAGTGGTACGCTTGTGTATTTTCAATAAAAGATAGAAAATCCCATAAAGAGTGTACCTCTCTTTCTGTTTCGGGTTCTTCTCTCTCATTATAAAGTGGTTTTTCTTCTTCCTCCGCCCATTGTTTTATTCTTCCACCAACTTTCAGTAGCGCCTTCACTATTCTCTTAATAACCATATTTACTTTTATTATAGTAATTACTTAAAAATTTTACTGTAAAAAACAGTAAAGGCGGTAACAACAAGTAATTAAACAATTCTAAAAATAGTCCAAAAAGTGAGTGTTTATTTTGGATAATTTTCTCGAAAATGTCGCTCCGTAAGGGAGTTTACATATTCTACCTTGGGTGCTTTTTCTTCTAGGATTCTACAAGATGCATTTTTACAGTGTTTTTCTGGAGGCCATCCTTTTTACCAATAAGTAAATAATAAAAATTACACAGTTAAAAAAAAGCAATCAAAACGAATGTTTTTTGCTTATTTGGGTGTTTTACATATTATGCGATCAGGTTTATAGGAAAATTACATATATATTAGCGGGGGGTGGATTTGAACCACCGACCTTCGGGTTATGAGCCCGACGGGCACTCCTGGCTGCCCTACCCCGCTGCAATTAAAATCAGTAAAAATATTATTGCTTTAAAGTTTTAAAATACTATCGTTACCAAGATTTTCTAAAAAACCTCAAACTACCTTTTATTTTCTATAAAAACTCTTTTTTTGCCTTGTTTTTTAGATTAAATTTTTTTATAAAAGCTTAGTCTATTTGTCCAGGATTTTGCGTCATTTTAACATTTTCAACTCCTCAATTACCTTCCTCACCTTATTTATTTGTTTACTCAGGTGCCTTTTCTTTATTGCACCATCTATGCAATTCATATCTCTACCGCACTCAGGGCATTTAAATTGGTACTCTGCAGCAATTTCAAATGGAAACTCTACGCAACCACCTTTACAGGTAAACAGCGTATAATTCTCTTGCACTTCGCGCTCCTTTTCAAGCTTTTCAAGCAACTCTTGTTGCTCTTCCAATATGAGCTCCACGATTTTCTTAGTATCTATCCTCCAAGTGTAGGTATACCAGCCAGTTTTATCATCTCTTTTTTTATCATAATTTGCTATTCCTCTGTAATGTAACCTATTTAGGATTGTTCTCACCTCTGTAACGCGCATGCCTGCCTTTTCAGCAATGACCTCATCTCTTAAGGGTCTTTTACTTTTCAAAAAATATTTTAGAACTTCTACAGCTTCTTTGCCAGCCCACTTCTCAACAAACTTTTTTACCACAACGTTTTCGTATAGCTTCTTCCCCATAGTTCTCACTTTCTCTTCTTTGGTTTTTCATCTTTCTCCGTAAGTATTATCTTAGCCCCACTAAATTTTTTATTAAGTTCCTTGCCCTTGAAATACCAATCCAAAAATACCGCCAATGCTGCAATTTCGCTGTGAGGCTGCTTTGTTATCGCAACATTATAATCGCTTTCCTTATATACACCAATCTCAACCTTTCTAGAACCAATTATTACAACTACTTTGCTGTGTTCTCGTATCTTATCTATAACACTTTGTATAGGCTTTCCATACATTGTGAGATGTACAACAGTGAAGCCTTGCTGCTTAAGCTTTTTTAACTCCTCTTGCCAAGAACTCGAGAATTCTACGCTAAAAGGCCCACCCCATGTATTACACACTTTTTGTACGCTTTCCTTGATTTCTTTATCTTCTTTTCCAACGATGATAATTTTATTTGCTCCAAACGCTCTAGCAACTAAGCAGCAATGTGTAGTTACTCTATCGTCGCGGCCAGTTCTGTGGCCATAGCGCAGAACAACAACTTCGCTATCCACAAATAAGTTTTTGTGAGAAACAATTAATTTACTTTGCTTGCTTAACACCTTTTTTAATAAATTTTGCAGCGTTATTTTTGGTAACATGTTGCACATGAGATTTATCCGCGAGCACGCAAAGGAAGTTGAAGAAAACCTGAAGCGGAGGAATGACCCTGAGCTAATAGAGATGCTCCACGAGCTTTTAGAGCTCGATAAAAGATGGCGAGCGCTTGACAAAGAGATAAATCAGCTCAGAAAAGAGCGCAATAAAATGGCTGAATATATTGAAAAGCTAAAGATGCAAAACAAACCAATAGAAGAGCAAATAAAGAAAGCAAGGGCGCTGCCAAAAAAAATCGCCGAGCTGGAGAAAGAAGCCAAAGCTCTTAAAGACCGCATCAGGATTTTGCAACTTAATATTCCGAATATGCTCCATGAAAGTGTTCCTTACGGCAGAGATGAAAACGATAATGTTGAAGTAGAGCGCTGGGGCAAACCCAAGAAGCCAGAATTTGAGCTTTTGCACCACGGTAAGCTCGCGCAGCAGCTCGAGCTTGCAGATTTTGCAAGAGCGGTAAAGATTAGCGGAGCAGGCTTTTACTTCCTCAAGAACGAGCTTGTTTTGTTAGAGTTTGCGCTAATCCGCTTCGCTCTGGACGAGCTAGCTAAGAAAGGCTACACTCTTTTAACACCACCACTTTTGATGAGACGCAGGCCTTATGAAGGTTGTGTTTCTCTCGAGGATTTCGAGAATGTTATGTATAAGGTTGAAAATGAGGACCTCTACTTAATAGCAACTGCTGAGCATCCAATCGCTGCGATGTATATGAATGAAATATTGGAAGAAAAGGATCTACCTATTAAATATTGTGCTCTTTCACAATGCTTTAGACGTGAGATTGGCAAGCACAGCGTTGATGAGCGTGGCCTATTCCGCGTGCACCAATTCAACAAGGTTGAACAATTCATCTTCTGCAAGCCAGAGGACTCTTGGCAATATCACGAAGAGCTAATAAACAACACAAAGGAACTCTTCAAAAAGCTAGAGATTCCATTTAGAGTTGTGAATGTTTGCACCGGCGATTTGGGCAAGATTGCTGCAAAGAAATACGATTTGGAAATATGGTCGCCTCGCGAACAAAAATACATAGAAGCAGCATCTTGCTCGAACTGCACATCTTACCAAGCGGTTCGCTTGAATATAAAATTCAGGCGCGGTCAGGAAAAGGAGTATGTGCATACGCTGAATTCCACTGCGATTGCAACGCCGCGCACAATGCGTGTTATACTCGAAACATACCAGCGCAAAGATTTGCGCATAGAGGTGCCAAAGGTCCTAAGGCCTTATATGAACGGCATAAGCTGTATCCCAAGCAAAGAGTAGCTATTGGCATTGTTTATGGGAACAGAGCTCTTTAGGCAATTTTAAGCCAGAAAATAATGCCTTTTTCTATATGTCGATTCCCATTAACAAAGAAACAGCTGAATTTTTTGGCGCACTACTTATGAAGAAGTTATAAGACCTTGTTGTATGAAATATTTTAATTTAAGAGGTAGGCTTTTCAAGAGATCAAATTCCACATGCTTTCATATTAAGAGTAAAATGCTTGCTCTGGAATTGCATCGCACAGGATTTCCTTTTGCTAAAAAACCAAAAACACTTTCCATTCCAAAAATATTTTTAGAAGATAAAGAATTAGCTATGGCTGTGCTTCGTGGGCTTTTCAATACAGATGGAAGCATTTATAGGCTTTACAAGAAAAAAAATATTCAAAACAACCACGAGTTTATCCCAACTACTCTGTAATTCAATTAGAAATGAAAGCAAAACCTATCATCTATCAAACAAAACAAATCTTAAGCGCTGTTGATATTCACACTGGTAGGATACTCAAAGAAGCTCCAGACAAGTATATTTTAAGGATCTGCTCCAAAAAAGATGTTTTAAAATTCCTTAGTGCTATTGGTTTCTCAAACAAGCGCCATATAACTAGGATAAAGGCCTTTAATTTATACTCACCATGGTTGCTATAATAGTTATGTATTTTTAAATAAATACTAAACAATAAAATTATTTAGAGGGCCCGTAGCTCAGCTGGCAGAGCACTGGACTTGCTCTTTTCGCCTTTTTATTTCTATGGTAAAGAGCAAGGGTGAGGCTTTTACGCTCGGCTGAGCAAAGAAACCCAGGTGTCGCGGGTTCGAATCCCGTCGGGCCCATTAAGGTGATATTTTGCAGAAGAAGATCGAGCCCATAATAAAGCTTAATAAAAAAGAGCAATCTTTGCTAGAGTTTGATGAATTCAAGCTAAAGAAGCTCCAAGAGATAATTAACTTAGGGATAAATCCATATGCTTACAAATTTGAAGCAAGTGCAAGCATCGCAGAAATAAAAGAACGCTTTAAGAACGCTACGCATGAGAAAAGCAAGGAGAGCATTAAAGTTGCTGGCAGACTCTATGCTATAAGAACCCATGGCAGAGCAATCTTTGCTGACATAAGGGATTCTACTGAGAAGATACAAATTTACCTGAGAGAAAATGAAATTGGCAAAGAAAAGTTTGCATTATTTAAGGAGCTCATAGATACCGCCGACATAATCGGTGTTGAAGGAAACATTTTCAAAACAAAGATGGGGGAGCTCACAGTTTGGGTAAGCGACTTTGAGCTTCTAGCAAAGTCCCTTAATATACTTCCAGAAAAGTTCCACGGCTTGCAAAATATCGAAAGACGATACAGGCAACGCTACCTTGATTTAATAGTCAATATCGATGTTAGGGATATTTTCATAAAAAGAAGCAAAGCAATTCATTTCATAAGGAACTTCCTAATAGAGCGCGGCTTCCTTGAAGTGGAAACCCCAATCTTGCAACCAATATATGGTGGGGCAAACGCTAGGCCATTTGAAACATACCATAATTTCCTCGAGCAGAAGCTTTACCTGCGCATAGCTCCAGAGCTGTATTTGAAGCGCCTTGTAATCGGCGGCTTTGAAAAGGTTTTTGAAATAGCAAAGAATTTCCGCAATGAAAGTGTTGATACTTTACACAACCCAGAATTCACCATGATTGAGATCTATGAAGCATACAAAGACTATAATGATATGATGAATCTAACAGAGCAATTAATCGCAAGCACAATAAAAGGGGTTTGCGGTAGCTACAAAGTTAAATTTGCTGAACACGAGCTAAACTTCAAGCCAAAATGGCCAAGGATCACAATGGAGGAAGCAGTTAAAAAATACGCAAAGCTCGATGTCCTTGGCAGCTCTTTAGAAGAGCTCAAAGAGCTTGCACGAAGCAAAGGAATTGCTGAAGCAGAAAACGCTAAGAACCAGCGAGAACTTTTAGTGTTGTTCTTTGAAGAACTTGTTGAGAAGAAGCTGATACAGCCAATATTTGTTACCGATTTTCCAGTAGAGGTTTCTCCATTGGCAAAGCCTCACAGGAAGAAGGAAGGATTTACAGAGCGATTTGAACTCTTTGTAAACAGCTGGGAGTTTGCAAACGGTTTTTCAGAGCTAAATGACCCTTTAGATCAGAAAAGGCGCTTTGAAGAGCAAGAAAGAAAAAGGCGCTTAGGTGACTTAGAGGCGCAGAGAATAGATTACGACTACATAAATGCTTTAGGTTATGGCTTGCCACCAACGGGCGGCGTTGGCATAGGTATTGATAGATTAGCAATGCTAATTGCAAATAAGCAATCTATAAAGGAAGTAATACTATTCCCGCAGATGAAAACAACAGGCATAAGTAAAAAGTAATCTTTTAAATATTCTCAAAAGAGATTTATTTTAGGGGGCAGTAGCTCAGTGGGAGAGCACACGGCTGAAGACCGTGGTGTCGCGAGTTCGAATCTCGCCTGCCCCACTCAGAGCTCGGTTTCTTCAACTTTTTTAATTACAATTCCACGATCGGTTATCTCTAATGGGTGCAAATACTCTGAGTGCTTTGTACCACGCATCTTCACTATCTGCAATGCTCGCGTTGTTGTGCTTCCAACGCCAAGATAATGCAATACTATTACCCCATCAACTAAGTACTCTTCAACACCATATTTACTAAACCTTTTATTCTCGCCCGTTTCAGAGATTAACACAGCAGTAATTCCGGCTTTTCCAAGCAGGTAGCTAAGCTTTAGCATAGCCTTTCTTATCTCATCCTCAGATTTCAAGCTTAAGCCAAGTGCTGGCAAAGAATCTATAACTATGCGCTTTGCGCCAAACCTCTTTATCGATGCTAGAATCTCTAAAAGAAGTTTATCTATATCTATAACCGTGCTTGGCAACGTAAACTCTTCTTCTGTTGGAAAACCAAGCCTCGCAACTGTGCCATCAATTATTTGAAGCATATTCTGCTCCTCAAGCTTTCTCAAATCCCAGCCGAAGTTCAGACAGTCTTCTCTTATTAGATCAGGCCGTTCATCAAGTGTAACATATATGCCTGGCTCACCATACGCCTCTGCACCCATATAAAGATATTGTATTCCAAAGGTTGTTTTTCCAGAGCCGCAGCCGCCGCTAACTAGCACACTTCTGCCTTGCGGAAAGCCACCTTCTATAAGTTCATCCAAACCATAAATACCAGTTCTTATTCTGCGCATTTTCTCACCTTATTGTTTAATCTAATATATACAAACTTCTATATTATTCTTATCCTTACCCTCTTCCCACCTCAAAAACATCAGGCAGCTTTAACAATTCTTTCCTGATTCTTTCTACATGTGCAAAGCCCTTTACATTAACATCAAAGAGACATTTTGTTATGCTTTCAGATTCGCTTCTAGCTTCGCTGCTATTTATCGTTGCTCCGAGCTTTTCCAGAGTTTTTAGCAAGTCCATTAAAAGCCCCGCGCGCTCAAATGCTCTAACTCTTATTCTTGCAGTGTATTGCTTTTGTTTCCACAGGGTATCATCTATTGACATTTTCCTATCTTCTGGCAGGGTGCTGAGGTAAGAGCAGTCAGCTCTGTGAATTGTTATCTTCCTTTTTGTTGTTTTATAGCCGATAACAGCGTCGCCTGGTAGAGGCATGCAGCATTTTGCAATTACAATCTTCTTTTTCCTTTCACTTATCTTCACTTTCTTCTCTTTGATGTGCATAGCTTTAAGGCCAAGCTCCTTTCTTATCTTCGCTTTAGCTTTACTTGTTTTCACAAACCGAAGCCAATCTCTTCTAACACGCTTCTCTTTACCGACAATAATTTCAACAGTATCGCCGCTCTCAAGAGTATAATCAAGAGCTTTTCGCTTTCCGTTCACAAGAACAGCCTTGCAACGATTTCCGATATCTGTATGTATAGCATACGCAAAATCTAAAGCAGTAGAATTCTCAGGCAACATAATCACTTCTTTCTTTGGTGTTAGTACGAATATCTCGCGCTGTCCGAAGCTTAGCCTAAGCGATTTCATAAAATCTTTCTTTTTTATTGTGCGCTGTAATTCAACGAGTTGCTTGGCCCAAGAAAGCTTCTTATCAAAGTACTTATCTTGCTCCACATTCTTATAACGCCAGTGGGCTGCTAAGCCTTCTTCAGCATCTCTATGCATTTCCCATGTTCTTATTTGTACTTCTAAATAGTTTCCATGCCAGTCTATCACTGTGTGTATTGAGCGATAATTGTTCTCTTTAGGCCTTGCTATATAATCGTAAAACTTCCCTGTTGGTGCATAGTGCATATGTATTATGCTAAGCGCCCTATAGCAATCTTCTATAGAGTTGCATATAACTCTTACACCAAGTAGGTCATATATGCTATTGAAATCTTTATTTTGCTCTCTCTTTTTTTTGTAGATGCTATAGAAATTTTTTGCCCTCGCTTGCATAAAAACTTGCAGCCCATATTTTTCAAGAAGTTCAGCTATTTCCTCTTTTGCCCTCTCAACTTTCCGTTCTCTTTCGCGTCTTTTTTCATTCACGAATGCTTTTATTTTTTCGTATTCACTATAATTCAGCTTCTTAAACGCAAGGTCCTGCAATTCCCACTCAATCTCATAAAGCCCGAGTTTGTGGCATATTGGAGCATACACCTTTATCGCAAGTTTCGCTAGCATTATTTGTTCATCCTGTGAGCGTTTTCCTATAAATCTCATTTTATCGAGCTGTGAAGCCAGCTCAACTATCAAGCTTCGAATATCTTGTGCTACGCCGAGTATCACCTTTGCAAGCGCTTTATAATCCAATGAATTAGCATTGCTTTTTTTCACATACTTTAGCTTAGCTATTTCTTTTACAATGGAAGTAATTTCCTTTCCGAAGAGCTTAGCAATCTTTTCTTCAGATTCTGGAAGTTCGTAGATGCACTCGTGCAACAATGCTGCTGTTATTGTATCTATGTCTAGATTTAGTTTTGCTATTATAAAAGCAGTATTTAACTGATGCTGAAGTACGCTTTGCTTATTTTTGAAGAGCTCTTTTGATAAAGAGTACGCTCTTTCAAGCTTCCCAAGATTTTCGCTGCTTTTAGCAAAAGCCTTCAAATCATCAAAGCTTCTATTACGATAACGCATCAATAATCTATAATTCTAATATCGCTTTAAACATTTATATTCAGCTGCTTGTACCGACACTTATTTAAATAAAACACACTTTTTATTTAATGCTGGTGATTCTATGCGGTTCCCTGCGCTTTTTATAAACTTCAAAACATATGAGCAAGCTACCGGTGCAAAAGCTTTGGAACTTGCAAAGATAGCAGAAGCTGTTGCGCAGCAAGGGAATAGGCAAGTAGTGCTTGTAGTGCAGCCAACTGATGTGCGTATGATCGCTAACTCTGTTAGCTTGCCCGTGTTTGCCCAGCATATTGATCCAGTAACTTACGGTGCTCATACCGGAGCGATATTGCCTGAGGCAGTGAAGCAGGCGGGCGCTTCTGGCACTATCTTAAACCATGCAGAGAACAAGCGTAGCAACGATTTCTTAGAGAAGGCGATAGTCAGAGCAAAGGAATGTGGCTTAACTGTTATGGCCTGTGCTGAATCACTTGAAAGAGCAAAGCAAATAGCTAGCTTTGCTTCTAAGCCGGATATAATTGCCATAGAACCGCCAGAGCTTGTTGGAACAGGCATAGCGGTCTCAAAGGCAAAGCCAGAGCTTATAACAAGCATCATTGAGGAAATAAGCAAAATAGCAGATATGCCAATAATCGCCGGTGCAGGCATAAAAGATGCTAGCGATGTAAAAAAAGCGCTCGAGCTTGGTTGTAAGGGTGTATTCGTTGCTTCAGCCATAGTCAAAGCGCAAAATAAGGGAAAAGCAATTCTTAATCTGCTTTCAGGATTTGAATAGGTGATATTATGATTGTTGCAAAGGAGATTTTAAGGCAAAAATTTCCACGCGTTGATGCTGAAAGCACGCTTTCAGAGGCATTTGGCTTGATAATAAAAGAAAAAGAGCCGTGTATAGCAGTCTTTGAGGGCGACACTTACCTAGGGCTACTCTCACACAGAGAGCTTCTAAAAAAGCATGTTGCATATTCTTACGCTAAAACAAAAACCTTTGTTGATAAATTCATGCCATCGCTTAGCGCTGATGATAATCTGCTGAAAATAATAAACCTTATGTATCAATCTGGCTCGCGCGCATTGCCGGTATTTCAGGATTCAAAGCTTTTAGGATTCGTACATATAAAAGATGTGTTGAAAAAAGCATTTGATGAGTTTGAATTAGCAAAACTCAAACTTTCAGACATTGCATCAGAACCAATTTTACTGAGCAGCGATGACACTTTAGGCAGAGCGCTCGCGATGATGCGCGAACACAACATAAAGCAAGTGCCTGTTGTTGATAAAAACAAGAATCTTTTAGGCATTCTTACCTTAGAAAGCCTTATTGACAAGTATTTTGTGCATGCAACCCCCAAACGGGAACTGTTCTCTCTAAAAGGACACGAACCCGAAGCAAAGAGCTTATTTGATTTGTCAGTTTCTGGCCTTATGGAAGAGGCTGTTGCAGCAGAATCCAAGCAAACCTTAGGAAGCGTTAAAGACCAAATATGCGATACTAAAACCGTAGTGCTTGTTGAGAATAAAAAACCGAAAGGAATTGTTGCTACGCAAAACATACTTGAAGCAATACTCAACATAAATAAGCCACAGAGGAACATACAAATTTCAAATATGCCTGGCTTCACCGAGCCAGATAAAGAAAAAGCGTTTGCAAGAATAAATTCTTTCTATGATAAGGCAACTAAGCTCTTAGGGCACAATCCACTGCTTTCAATTCACTTCAAGAGCTATGAGAAGCAAGGAATGCGAAAGAAGCATGCGGTTCACACAAAAATAAGTGGAGCAACATTTAGTGCAAAAGCAGAAGCAAGCTCTTGGAACTCTTTAACAGCTTTACAGCAAGCGTTAGATACGCTGATGAAAGAGCTCGCAAAGTATCACGATAAACACAAAAAGTAAAAATAAATGTGGGCGCGCCCCAGAGTTGACCTTGCGCGGAAAACAAAGTTGCTCCGCAACCTTTCTCAACTCCAAATCCTCAGAGCGCTCCGCATAGCGGCTACCGTTGCTCCCTTCCGGGCCTAGCGGGGTTCACCACTAAGCGCAGCCCCTGAGGGCAGAGCTTCACAGTTAGGCTGCGGCTTTGCTTTCAGCGCAAAGGCCTTCCCCGGAGCTTCGGTCCCGGCATATAGCGGATTTCCGGAACAGGGGACCGCTAACCCCCCAACCTAGCCCACAAATAATTTGTGTTTAAGGCTTTTTAAAAGGCTTGCGCTAATCGCTTAGTGCAACTCAAGCGTCATCTTCTATGCCGCGCTCTGTTATGCGATAGATTGCTTCGCCATCAGGCAAGCTTGGCGAATCAACCAAGCGAGCAACTCTTTTATTACCCTTGCTGCCCCACAACATTGCCACCTATCGGCGCAGTAGGATCACCAAATAGAATATCAGGCCTTTCCATCACTTGATTTGTTACAAGCACCGCTAAATTATACATCTCCGCTAAGCGCATAAGCTGATGCATATGCTTGTTCAGCTTTTGTTGCCTTTCTGCAAGCAAACCTCTGCCGATATACTCCGCTCTAAATTGTGCGGTTAGTGAATCCACTATTAGGAGCCTTACACCATTCTTTTTTATTATGTCGCTAGCTTTATCAGCAAGAAGCATTTGATGATCGGCATTGTAAGCTCTCGCAACGAATATGTTCTTAAGTGCTTTTTGCGGATCCAACCCGCGAGCTTCAGCAATCTGTACTATGCGCTCAGGCCTGAAGCTCGCTTCAGAATCAATATAAACAACCTTCCCATCTAAGCCACCTTGTTCAGGAGGTAGCTGAACCATTACACTTAGCTGGAAGCACCATTGAGTATTATGTAGGAAAATTGGTTTATTGCCACCTATAAAACTATGTGTTTTAGGAACCACAACATCGTATACCCAATCATTATATTCAACTTCATTCTTTCGCACAATTTTTTCCCATTGGATTCTTCCGCTCGCGAGGATTTCAAGCGTTCTTAAATCTCTTCTTAACTCCTCATCCTTGAGCAAGTCTGATATCTCCACTTTTAAAACAACCGCAATTTTCCTCGCGGCTTTTTCCGACATGTGCCTTGTAATGTAGTTTTGTAGGGTTGATTTTTTCAACCCAAGCTTTTTACAAAGTACTTTTGTCTGTATTGGCACAACTGAAAGAACTCTTAATACGTTTTTAGGCGAAGGTGTTTTAAGAAGTTTTTGTGCATTTTTTATCTCGTTTAACCGGGTTTTAAAAAACCTTACCATATCATTCAGCGTCTTTTCCGTTACGCGTTCCATATGTGGGCTCTTTCCAATAAATGTTACAAATAGGTTTTTGTAGCCTTTCTCACACATAGCTTTCTTGCTCCATTTGTTGAACCTTCTTCTTGAGCCGCTCAATTTAGAGTAGACTCTTCTATACAGAGGTTCAATCACTTTTATTGGTACGCAGTATTTTGTGGAAATGTTTTTCTCGCCAGATATTTTCTTGTTTTTTGTGCTGTTCTGCATTATTCTTTCTATTCTTCTTTTAGAATCAGTATCTGTTATGTACAACCTGTAATATTTCTTCCCCTGCACATTTTTTTCCCTTACTGTGATATGTATCCCAAGCATTGCAAGCAAATAGGCAAGCTGCTCGCTAAGTTTCTTCGATTTTGTACATATTGAAATTACCTTAGAGATATAACAATCTCCTTCAAGATATCCTCTCAGAAACGCTTCAATTACCTCTTTAGGCCCTTGCATAACCTCCTCTGGAATAAACTTGTCGCTTGCCGTACAATCTGCAAGCTCTTTAAGAAGTTCCCTTGTTGGTTTCTGGAGGATTATAAGCCCCTTTTCTTTCACAATTTTTGGCTTATATCCAAATCGCCTTTCTACGTATCGTGCAACTTTATTTTGAATGCGTTTGTTATAATTTGTAATGCTCAAAGGATTTCTGCAGCCCTCCGCAACGAACAACCCGATAAAGTAGGCATCTTCCTCACTTAATTTGCTTAAATCTGCTGTTTGGATTTCCTTCGGCATTCCAATGAAATCGCCTGGCTTAAGCAGTTCTGCTGATTTCCATTGTATTCCTTCTTCCGTTAGCGTTAGAAGGGGATGAAAGCCGGTAAGCTTTATTTTGGCTCCACGTTCTGTCTCAATAAGTTGTAGTGTTTTTACCTTCTCTTTATATAAGTACCTTACTTCAGCTCTTTCTATATTTCCTCTTTTATTAATTCCGATCACTTTAACAGGCCTCTTAAGTTCTGCTATATAACCAGAATCAAATCTTCTTTCATTTATTGCGTATTTGTTGTAGAATTCCTCGATCGTTTCAATGTGTGGCGCATTCGGATTTAGATAGAAAATGTTTGTATCTTTTGAAACGCATTTGCCTGATGCCATCTTCCCGTAAACTTCCGTTATGCTCTGCGTATTGTGTGCGCATACATAATTACCAGCAACAAAATTGTCTATTATAGGGTTGTCTAAAACTTGCAGGTCGTACACAAAATCAGGCTGTTCCTTAGCATAATCTATTTTTACAACCTTTTCGAACAACAGGTCTGAATTCAACAATCTCTCAATCTTAGCAAGCTTAGTATCCTTTATGCCAAGCTTTTTTATCTTCTCAAAAAATCTCCTAACAGTGCTATAAGTTGGCTGATATTGGAAAAATTCTGTATAAAAGTATCTTAATTTTCCTGACAATTTATGTTTCCTTATTATAGATAAAAGCTCTTTCCTTATTGGTAAAACCTTCTGTGTGTGCCTTTCTTCCGTATTTTTGCCCAAATCATTAATATTCTTTAATTTAAATGCATAGACAAAGTGCATATCCTTGTATCTTCCGTTTGATTTATGCTTCATTATTACCGGGATTTCCCCTAATATTAAAAGAAGCAATGCTATGTCTTTTGCAAGATTCTCCGAGCTTGTGCAAAACCCTATGGTCCCTCTTTTTATTACACCATCTCCTTCAAAGTATCCTTGTAGAAAAGCTGCAATAATATCCTTTTTTGCTCCAAAGATAAAATCGGGTATGCGTTTCTCATAGCAATACTTACAAAGGCCCAAGGATTTCAATAAAAGCCATAGTGCAATATTCCCAGATACAATCTTCTTTTGAGCGGAACGTTCTCTTATATCGTCATATAGCTGTACTGTTAGACCAGCGTATTGCTTGAAAATACTCTGCACCTTTATAAGCCTTCCGACATTTGTTATCTCTTGAGATATTCCTATCTGCGGAGCACCAATAGAGGCGCCCATCTCTGCTGTTAAGAAACCAAGGAGCCATGCGGTTTCAATATTCAGAGGAACCACAGCATTAATGAGATATTTGTTTCCAATTTGCACATTATATTTCTCTAGCACTTCTATACTAAACGCCTTCTCTGGCAGATGCCTTAGCACATTCAGAGGGAGTATGCCCTCATATTTCCAATCCCAAAGGAATCTTTCTTTCAAATTCTCAACCACAAGAGCATTCCCCAATTCTTCTCTAAAATTCTCATATAAATAAGCCACATACCCCTTGCTTTTTGCAAATACCTTTCTAAGCATAGGATCGTTTGTGCTTATCAATTGCTTTACTGCATTTATTTTTATTTCCCTGGATTCTACGGGTATTCTTTTAGGAACCGCGATAAAATCCCCCTTTCTTAATTCACCCGCCTTCGCAGGAACTATTGATAAGCCATCCAGCTTAAATAAGCTATGTCCTTCAGTAACCCTAATTTTGCGCCCTCCACTAATCCATACCTCCAATATCTTTTCTGTTCTTTTATGCTTCACAAAAGCGCTTATCTTCTTTACTTTTATCCTATAATTCTCATCGAATGCAGGTACCTCTATGTTTTCCTTATTGGAATAAGCAATCCGCATGCCCTCTTTTTTCTCATACCCATTTATTTCAAGCTGCTTTTCAACAAGTGGCCCTATCTTCTCCCTTCTCAGATTTCCCTTAGAATCTATAACCAACACATCCTCATCTGCAGGAAGGCTCTCAATTCCGCCTCCAAGTAATGCATCGAGCTCCTTGCTGCCTGTACTTATTCTTCCAATCTTGGCTCTTCGCTCTTGTATCATATCTGCAGTCTCGAAGCCCATACCTAATGCTTCTCTAGCAGCATTTATTGCCTTTTCAGCTGTTTTTTCACCCAGGCCAGCAACTTCTATGAGCTCCAAAGGCGAAGCTATGGCAATGCTTTCAAGAGTTTTATAGTTTGCCGCATAGAGTTTTTCGGCTGCCTGCGCCCCAATTCCGGGCAGATCAGTTATGTCTTTTATTTTCGAGGCCATATTACATCCCTTATTACATTCTTAATAATATGAGCACAGAAGCTCTTTTTTAATTAATTTTTAGGGCTCGGTTCCGCTAAACTTGAAAGCAAAGCTTCAATCTCTTTATTTATATTTGGCAGCAGAGCATCTCTTGCTAAAATCTCCAGCTCATCAGGATTTAGCTGTCTGGCTCTAACAGAGCCTCTCACAATAATTGTTTTGCCAATTAATTCTTTTGCAAGCTCGTCTATTAGTTGCGAAGCTTCCTTAGATTGCAACGCATTTAGAAGCTCGCTTGCACTTCTTCCTAAAACAGTTTCCGCTTGTCTGCCAAACAACGTGCATGAAATGCTTGCTGAACCATCATCAAGGGTCAAGCTAACAACGGCTCTTGCACGTGTTTTATTGCCGCATCTTTCACATAGTTCTGTAGAGGCCTTTGCCCTGCATGAAGGGCAGAAATAATAGATCAGATTCCCCTTCGTAACATCCACGATCTCCGCTAAGACTTCAATATTTTCCATCCCTTCCTTAAGCTCGGCAATGGCTTTCCTTTTGAATTCTATTCCAATAAGCTCAGCAAGTTCAGGTATTTTGAAAGCAATTGTAGGCTCATCTATGATGCGAGAGCGCCAATCCAAATGCAGCTCTAAACCATTGGTGCCTGCTTTTACATTAGCACCTTCTATCTTTATCAGCTCGCCAGCATAGAGCTTATTTGCTCGCTCCGCAAGCTCTCTCCAAGCAACAGCTCGTATCTTAGCGGTATCATCAGCTATTTCAAAGCTCGTTACTTTAGCCTTTTCATTATTATACTCAAACTCCCTTGTTTCAAATACTCGCAAAACTCTTGCAAAGACATCAACATTCTGCATACCTTCGCTTAAATCAGCAATCTTTATTGCGATTTTATCCGCCTTCGGCAAGGTGCTTGTATCAATACCTTTTGGGTTCACTATAAGCTCACCATTGAAGCCAAGCGAGAGATTAAGCTTTTCATTAAAGGAGCTTACGCTACAATTTTTTACAAGAACTATCGCGTTCCTCTCAATTTTTTGTTCATCAAGCAACTTTATATCCTTATTCCAGAGCGTCAGCGTTATCTCGCCGGTTTCATCGCCAAGCAATAGCTTGCAATAGCGCCCCTTTCTATCGCCCTTATCAAATCGCCTGGGGCTTTGCACATGCAGAACTCTGGCAACTATATCTATATTGCGCATCCCCTCTGCGAGGTTAGCTATCTTCACGCTTTGCTGCTGTTCTGCTTTTACTTCCACATCGACGCCAAGCTCTTTTGCAACCATAAAAGCAGCGCCATCGTCAGTAAGCAAGCCAGCAAACTTCTGCTTTTTGCTTTCAATAAGCTCTTTTATCTCTTGCTCGCTTTTGCCTGTTTCAGTAACAATATGCTTTATTATTTTCTTTGCATTAAGCAGCCTTGCCATAATCTCAAAAAAGTTTAGCTACAATATCTTTTTAATCAATTTTATCAAGCTTTCTATTATGTTCGAACAGCTTGAAAAGAATCTCTTCGTATTCTATTCCTCAAATATGGGCAGCAATGTTTATGTGCTCATTGGCAAAACAATTGCGCTAATAGATACCAGCCTTAAGGTAAACGCCTTCGAGCTCACTGATGCTCTGCACTCAATAGGTATTAAGGAAAGCGATGTTGACCTCATACTGCATACACATGCTCACGCTGACCATATTGGTTGCACAGCTCTTTTTCCAAAAGCGGAAAAGCGCATGCATAAGAGCGATGCAAAAAAGGTTGAGTTGCATGATGCTCGCTATACCTGCTCAAACCTTTTGAACCAGAACGAATATCCTAAAATCGACTCTTATCTAAAGAAAGATGAAATAATTGAGATAAAGCCTTTTAGCTTGCGAGTGGTTTACACGCCGGGGCATACTCAGGGCAGCGTTTGTTTTTATGATGAGAACAAGCGCCTGCTTTTTTCAGGTGATACTTTATTCGAAAAAGCATGTGGCAGAACTGATCTATTGGGAGGAAGCGAACAGCAATTGGTAGAATCTCTGTTCAATATCCAATACCTTAAATTCGATACTCTGCTTCCAGGACATGGCGTGGTTTTTAAAGGAAACCAGCAAGAAAATATTGAGGCGGTTTTAAAAACACTTCAGGGAAAATACTATTAGTGGTTTTTATGTTGGATAAGCATTTCGGCAGGGTTTATCGCTACATTCTTGATAAAATTGACAATAAGCAAGGAATGATCTTCCTCGTAATAGATCCACCAAACCAGAGCCCGGAAACAGCAGGCAAATTAGCGAAAATTGCGGAGCAAGCAGGTATTGCCGCTATCGCTGTTGGTGGCTCTGTAGGAGCCCAAGGCGCACTGCTTGATAACACAATCCAGCAGATAAAGGAAAATTGCTCTTTGCCAGTAATCCTTTTCCCCGGTAATATCGCTACGCTAAGCCCAAAGGCTGATGCTATCTACTTCATGAGCATGCTAAATTCTTTAGACCCCTATTATATCACCGGGGCGCAGATCGCTTCGAGCTATCCGATTAAAAAGATGGACATTGAGGTTATTCCTACATCATATATTATTGTTGAACCAGGTAGAGCAGCAGGCTGGGTTGGCAGAGCAAAGCTTATTCCGAGGGAACTGCCTTATTTGGCTGCAGTAACCGCTTTAGCTGGCCAGTATATGGGTTCGCATCTGGCAATACTTGAAGCAGGCGGCGGCGCTTCAGAGCATGTGCCTTTAGAGATGATATCGCAAGCTAAGCAGCTGATAGATATTCCTCTGATTGTTGCAGGCGGCGTAAAGACCCCTAAACAAGCAGGCGCTTGCATTAAAGCCGGTGCGGATATAGTGCATGTTGGCACCGCAATCGAACGAAAGCAGCAGCAAGAGCGGGAAAAGGGAAATAATGCCTTTTCTTTCACTTATTAAAGCTTATTTTTAGCCCATCTATTGTTCTTTCAATTGCTTCCTTTGTGCTCACTTTTGGTTTCCATCCAAGCTTCTTTATTTTTTCAATACTATAATGTCTGTTCCGCACCAGCCTTTCAACATGCTCCGGTGTTACTATCGGTTTTGAAGAAAAGGTTATGTATAAGTAAGCTATGAGCTTACCTAACCAAACAGGAATTTTCCTCGCCTTTGGTTCAAGCCCCAAGCTCTTTTTTATTTCAAGCACGAGCTGCTCTAAGCTGAGAACGTCGTTAGCGGCAACGTTTAGAGTTTCGCTCGCTGTATTTTCATGTTCCAAGCAAAAGATTATCGCATCAACAACATCGCTAACATAAACCAAATGCCATTTATTCTTTCCGCTGCCTATTAATGGAAAACCCTTTTTTATCTGTTTTATAATCTTGCGCCAGTATTCATTGGGGCCCAAGACAATCGCAGGCCTTAGAATTGTGATGTGAATAAGCTCCTGATAAGATTCAACTATTTCCTCAGCTCTTGCCTTGCTTTTTTCATACTTCGTTACCGGACTTTTTTCTGTGTTTTCGTCAGCAATTCCTTTTACGTTCCCGTAGACGCCTGCTGTACTCAAAAAGATGAAGCGTTCAACCCTATTTTCTGAGCTAGCTTTTATTATATTTTCAGTTCCCTCAACATTCACTTTCCACAACGCTTTGGAATGCTCATCAAGTATTGCTGCACAGTGCACAACCGCAAAACAATTTCTGCTAGCGTTTCTACAATCTTCATAGCTCAGCAGATCATTTCCATTCTTTACATCAAATTCAACAATATTGTAGCCCTTTCTTCGCAAAGCTTCAACCAGTCGCTTTCCAATAAAACCGGAGCTTCCAGTAACAAGCACGCTCTTTCGCATACGCATTATAATTCACAAAAAGTGTTAATAAGGATTTGCTATCGCCAAAAATATAAATTATTTAGCGCCAATTAAAAACCACTTTAAACACTTCTATTTAAGATTTACATATAATGGAAAAAGAAAGACTTAAGCGGTACTTAGCAAAGCTCGGATTAGCAGAAGAAAGGCTCAACGATATTGAGGAATGGGCAAAAGGGCTAACCCCTAGGCAGTTCGTAGAAGATAAAAAGACAAGGTTAGCTACTTACAAGGCGTTCCAGGAAGTGGTGGAAGCCTGTGCGGACATTTGTGCAATGATGCTTAAGGATTCAAAGCTTCTTGTCAATGATGATTATACGAATATAGAAAAACTTGCCGAGAAGAGGATGATAACTCGTTCAATTGCAGATAGCCTGAAAGAGGCCAATGGTTTGCGGAACAGGCTGATCCATGAATATAATGGTTTGAGCACGAGCATAGCATTCGAATCAATAATATCCTTAATCCCAAAGCTCAGAGAATTTTGTAAAGGTGTTAAAGATTGGTTAAGCTATCAGAACTAAGAAAAGAATTCAGCGTACTTGAGGGAGATGAGCGCATATTTGCGGTGCTGCTCTTTGGTTCGCATATAGGGGGAAGGACACATAAGAAAAGCGATTTAGATATCTGCGTTGTTGCTCCAAATTCAGACCCAAAAGAAGTAATGCAAAGCATTTTTAGGAAAGTTAATTTATCCAAGAAAAATTACGATGTCTACGTTTTTGAAGAACTCCCTCTCTATTTAAAAATGGAAATTATCACTAAGCACAAAGTGGTTTTTGCTCGTGACAAATACAAGCTCTATGAATATTTTTATCTTTATAGAAAGCTCTGGGCAGATCAAAAGCACAGAAATGAATTAAAAAAAGCAGAGCTTAGTGCAATGCTCTAGCGCCAATTAAAAACCCTTCTTTGCTAATTCTTTTTATGCTTGCAATTGATGGTTCCGCGGGCGAAGGCGGCGGGCAGATAATAAGAACTTCGCTAGCTCTAGCTGCTCTTACAGGAAAAGAAATACACATTACCAATATTCGAGCTAAGCGCCCAAAGCCTGGTTTAAGGCCTCAGCACCTAACAGCAGTAAAAACACTGGCAAAGATATGCAACGCTAAGCTAAAAGGTGCTTTTGTTGGAAGCAAAGAGCTTGTTTTTGAGCCAGGCAAAATAGAAGATGCAAGCTTAGTTGCAAATATTGGAACAGCAGGCAGCATCTCATTACTTCTGCAGCAGGTATTGCCTGTTTCTTTAGCATGCAATTTAAAGCTCCGCGTATTTGGCGGCACAGACGTTAGCTTCGCTCCACCAATAAATTATATTCAAAAGGTTACTTTCCACTACCTCAGGAAAATGCATGCAGAGCTAGCGTTGAATATTCTTGCTCGAGGTTATTATCCAAAAGGCCAGGGTTGCGTTACCTTCGAATCAAGGCAATGCTTGCCTCTAAAACCAATACGCTTTACCTCGCTTGGCTCACTACAGAAAATAGAATGCTATGCTCATTGCTCAGGGATGCCTGCAAAGGTAGCCAAAGATTCTGCAGTGGTTGCAAAAAATACGCTTAAAGATTTGCTCGGCTCTTTTGAATGGGTTGAGCATATTGAAGCAAGCCCTGAGCGAAAGCAAACTATTGGCTTTGGAGTTGACCTTTTTGCAAAGTACAGCAACTGCATTCTCGGCGCGAACTCTTTGGGTTTAGCAGGCTCAAAACCAGAGAATATTGGTGAGAAAGCAGCAAAAGCCCTATTTGAGGAAATCTCGTTTTTAGCTCCGCTGGACTCTCATTGCATCGATCAGCTCATTCCATTTATGGCTTTAGCAAACGGTAAAAGCATAATAGAAGGCAAACTAACTAAGCATGCAATAACAAACATAATGGTTACTGAAAAACTGCTCGGAGTTGAATTTAAAGTAGACACTAAAGAGCAAAGAGCGCGCATAAGTGTTGATGGGATAGCTTTCACTATTTAGTTAAAATCAGTTAATAACACCTTCTTTTTCACTTTTTCACAAATCTTTGAAAAAGCACCTTTTCTGCCTCTACGATAATTTTTTAATAATGTTTTGTATATATTGATACGATTTTAAGGGGTGTTTTTATGGTCGCTTTTTTGAACCCAAAAAAAGAGAACAATAATATTAGTGCTTTAAATAAACTCGAACAGAAGCTTACAGAATTTAAATCAAAGATTGCTGAACAAGGAATTGAAAATGAAGAGCTCAACAATTTCATTAGTCAATTGGAATCCGAGCTGAGCAATATTAAGAAAGGCACTAATAACACTTCAATGGAAAGAGCAGAGTCTTTAGTTCAAAATATTGAACAAAAGCTTTCAGAACTAACAAACGAAGATGCTTTGGAAGAATTACGCTCAAAGATAAGGAAGCCTGCTGAATCAGCAGAGGAAACTAAGTCAGAAGCAGAATTGCAAGAGCCAGAGGTAAGTGAAGTTAAGGCAGAACCAAAGCCACAAGAAGCCGAGCAAGCAGAGCCTGAACAACCGCAAGTTCTAGGGCAAGAATTGCCAGAGCCAGCACAAACTCCAACTGAGCAAGAGCCAGCAGAATCTTTAGAAGCTGAACTGGAAGCTCAAGCTACTGAGCCAGAGCCCACTAAAGAGCAAACCGAAGCTGAAAATCTCACCATAAAACCAGAATTCAATAAAGAAAAACTTGAAGAGCTTTTCAACGAATCAGTAACTCTCATTCTCCAAGCGCAACTTGATTCTGGCGGCATATTGACCACCGTAAGTGAAGAGCCTTTACATTATATTTATCCAAGAAACCATTTGTTAGCAACTTTGGGCCTTATATATGCAGGGAAATTTGAAGAAGCTAAAAAGGCTTTAGAGTTCGCTTTCCGCGGCCAAAATAAAAGAACAGGTGCTTTGCCCCAGCGCTGGGATCGCAATGGAAACGACGCAAGCTACAGAAAAGTTGAAGTAGACTGCACCGCTTTATTCTTATACACATTTGCTGAATATGTGATTAAAAGCGCAGACTATGAGTTTGCTGAACGCTACTGGGAACGCATAGAAAAAGCAGTGGATTTCATAAATTCAAAGATAGTTCCTGGCAAAAACCTTGTACTTACACCAAATTCCATACATGAGTATGCACCAATCGACTATGGTTACGAAATTTGGTGTAATGCATTGTGCTGCGCAGCTTTCCGCGAACTAAGCAGCATCGCAGAAAAGATTCGCTTACAGTATGCGCCTTTGGATAAAGAAAACCTTGTAAAAGAGGCAATAATGTCTTATATGTGGAATTCACGCATAAAAAGCTTTATCAAAACAATAAAGGTTGAAGATGCTGTCGGTGTAATTTTAGGTCCTGACGCCTCTGTGCTGGCGCTTTCGTTCTTCAATGTCTTCAATGACGCTGATGAAAGAATCAAGAGCACCGTTGCCTTCCTAGAAGAGAATCTTAGATACAAAGAGCTTGATGGTCTGCAGGATTATCCGGAGCAGTATGGCAGGGAATACACAGGCTTGGGTGCCAATCCATTCTTCACTTTGCTGCTTGCTGACCATTACGTTTGTTTAGGCGATCGCAGCAAAGCAGAGAAATATTTGCGCTGGGTCTTAAGTGTAGCAACCGAAAAGAAATTGCCAAAGTATGTTGCTACAAAGGAAGACTTTGAAGCGCTAGTTTCAGACCT
>JAFCEU010000072.1 GCA_017608995.1 Candidatus Iainarchaeum sp.
CTGATTTATGTGCATTTCAACGATATTTCTGCTGCTCTGGAATTTGCAAAGCGCGAGCTCTTGCAAAAGAGGGGCGAAAAAGTTGTTATGTATAATAAGTCTTTTGGAAGAGTTATACTTAAAGAAATAGACTTCAAAAAGAAAAAGGCAAGGATAGAGATAAAAGAAGCCAAATAAAACCTATTATGAAACCACAACTTCGCGCTCGTCCACAATGAACACATCACTTACAGCAGTTACTGCAGAGTATGGAATCTCTATTACTGGTTCCCTGGACTTTAGCCTCTTTGCAAGCTTGCTATTTCTGTCCACTTCTACAAGCAATTTTTCTATTTCCCCTGTACGTTCATTTACAAGTAGATCTGAGAGCTTTCCGAGCTCTTCGCCCCTATTTGTTATTACCCGCTTTGTTGCGAGCTGCCTTGCAATAGTATACTTATACATACTTTCACCTTATAAAGTAAATGCATAACCTATTTATAAACTTTACCCTAACCTCCTTCTACATAATTCCGTTTTTCCCTTTTTCCTCATTTTTTATGCTTTTTTCCACCTAAGTGTTTTTATTGCTGTGCAAAGCTCTTATATACAATAGCGTATCTTTATTAGTTTTTTCTTATATTTAAATATATCGTTTTTACTGAAATTCCTTTGGAGGTGTTATTAATTGGAAAATAATTCTAAAAAGCAAAGCTTTTGGAATGCTGCCCGCATAGTTATGCTCTTTCTTTTCCTCATGGGCTTAGTTGTGGGCGCTATTGTTCAGCATTATGCGATAGAGCCTGTGCTTGGACAAACCATAAAAGAAAAGCTTGATCAATGCGAGCTTGAAAATAAAGAACTTTATAGCGCTCTACAGCAATGCCACCAACAGATTGGGCAAACAGCTGAGCAAAGCTAGCATTTCAAAAGCCTTACTTCAATAACTTTGCCGTTCGGTTTTTCCTCTTTAAATATCTGCGCGCTAAACTTATATATCTCGGTTTCGCCAGCTTTCCAAGCTTTTGGGAAAAGCCCTGCTTTTAAGCATGTTTGTTCCAAAAATGTTTCTAAGCTCCAGTTGTATTCAACAGGCACCTGTGGTAAAAGCAAGCCGCTATTAGAACCTTTCTTAATTATAAGTCCATGTTTGCCAATCTCTATCTCCTTTTCTATATTGTCTTTATCAACCTTCTCGGGCCTTGTCATTATCGAAATCTCTACAATAATATTTTCCATCTCCTCGTTGCTCACCGCTTTGAATCTAGGATCTCTGCAAGCGCCCATTGCTGCTTCGATTATTGCCTTCCATAGGGGCATTATCGGGTAAGGGACACCAATGCAGCCCCTGAGCTCCTCATTTGGAAAACTGTGCAGAGTTACAAATACGCCGCGCTTTTCCATATATTCCTCTTTAGGCACTTTTTCAGAATAGGGCATGCCGGTAAGATTGAAGTACTCAATCGCTTTCCTAGCGAGCCTTATAAAGTGCTTTGCATCGCTCACTTTAAATAAACCTTTCTCGCTTTTCATACAACCACTAAAAACTTTAATGTTGGTAGCTTTTATTTACTTTTCCATAGTATTCTTTTTAGATGCACGCAGAAGAAAACCCTCTGGTAAAAGAACTCACTGATTTCAAATCGTTGCAGGATTTTGTTACTGCTAACGAGGGGAACCTGATTGAGCTCACTATGGAATATTATGCTATGCTCGGCAACGATTTGGGCTTCAGAGTGAAGCGCATGCATTTATGCCAATTTGAAAACATTTCTTTAGGCAGCGCGGATCTTGCCTGGTTTGATGATGAAATGCTAGCAGTTCTCTTTGAGTTTGAATTTGGAAGCAGGGAAGAGATGTTAGCAGCTATTGCCAAACTTTTACTTTCTAAGCCAGAGCTGGCTGTACTGATAACCTCTTCCCGGGCAAGAATTTTCAGCTTGGAGGAATTGAAGCATATCCTAAGCGAGCTTTCTTTCGGTACACAACAGTTCTTAGTAATTGATCTAACAAAGGAGCAATATATTTCTGTATGCTAGTTGCTAAGCACTCGCGAGCCTTTTTTAAACATTTTTTGGTAGCTATTTTTTAATGCTAAGAGGGTTGGTTGGTAAGCGTAGCACGCTAGCTATAGCCTTAATTTTATTCATATTACTCTCTGCTTGCATAGATGATGAACGCATTCAGTTCTATAGGCAAAAGTGCTTGAGCTTAACTTCTTATGATATAGCAAATATACCAAGCTGCAAAAGCCAGGAAAGATGCTTTGAGTTGGTTCAAAAGAAGCTCTTTGATTTTCCTCAAGAGAGCCTGCCATTCGAAAGCCAGCGTTTGCTTTACCACTATCAAAACCACTTAGCAAAATCTTGGTTTTACTATAATGCCGCAGTTGAAGATGCTAAAGAGATACAAGAGCTCTGCTCTCAGGAACGCTTTGATGACATCACAAGTAAAGTAAACGATTTGCGCTATGATATTGAAAAAGCGTTTGAGGAAGCGGATAATGCAATGAACGTAAGCTTTGCGTTTATTCTTTCTGAGAAGATGGATTTAGAGACACAAGACATCAACCTTATGAAGGAAGAACCGCTTTATGCACTTTACATAAAGCTTAGCGATAATGAAAGGCAAATTAGGACAGCAGAGCTTTTAGCTTTAAATAACTACGCTTCCCACAGCAGAGCCCTTGCAGAGAAAATGAGAAAACGCAAACTATTCAGAGGCGCGGATATTCGCATAATTAAAAAGCAAACTTTAGGAGAATCACTTCTTTCTTTTATTTCGTTGGGTTTGCTCAATATGGGCAAGCTTACCGCTAATGATACAGAGATATTTATTCCTGTGCTTAGCGAAGCACTCAGCTACTTTGTAGATTTTATTGAAGAGGCAGAAACACTTGATAGAGCGCTAAGTTATATGGAGGAGATGCCGCCCAACGAATTTTTAAGCATGCTTTCAGATGTTGTTGCTGAACAAGATTCATTAGCTAGCGAGTTCTCAGAGCTCGTAAAGCAAGATTCTCTGCAGCGAGCTTTTCTTGAGGAAGAACTCAATGGAATTGAACAAGAGCTTTCAAAAAAGCTCGATAGCATAGCTGAGCTTAGTGAATTCTTTCAGCAGGATGCTTTTCAGTATGCTGATACAAATTTTTTAGCCAGGCTTCAAGCCCTATTGGATGAGCCGCTTGCGCTTTCCTTCGAATCCCTTTATTTTAGCTCACCGGCCAGCGCTCATGCAAGAGCTAAGCCTGAACTGGTTTCACTGAGGCTGGAGCTGCAACAAATCAAGAACGCTTACATTAGCGGCAAGACCACAATAGGCCATAGAACCCAAAAGCTCAAAGAGCTCAACCTTAAAGCAGATAAAATCCTTAACTCGCTTAAAATTCTCAAGGAGAGCTTCTACGCATTGCTCGATAAATGTAACAAGAAAGCCCAAACTCTTGAGCTTAGCGAATATGATGCTGAAACCTCTTTTGAACTCATGCAACTAAAAGATGCATTTCTAAATGCCAGTGGTTCTTCAAAGCTTCTGTACTGTGCAAAGCTTGTGGAAAAAGAGGCGCTCACCAAGGAAAGAACTCTTTTAAAGGAAAAGAATGAAGC
>JAFCEU010000073.1 GCA_017608995.1 Candidatus Iainarchaeum sp.
CGTTACCTCATCCACAACCAGTACGCGCTTCCCCTCTATGCTCCTATCCAATTTCTGCACAATAATTGGCTCTTTATTTTGCTCTATGCCGGCATTTGCTATATCGTCCTTATAATATTCAACCTTTATCACATATAATTCGTTGTTTTTCAATGCGTGCGAAATTATTTGTGCTGGCACCAAACCGCCCCTGCTCACAGCAACAATAATTTCAGGTTCAAAACGATCTTCGCGTATTTTCTCCACAAGAAGCCTGCAAAGCCTATCCAGCTTTTCCCACGAAACAAAAACCTTCTTTTCAAGATTTTCCTTACAAAAACAGCCCATATGCTATAGAATAAGAAAAAGAATAAAAATGTTGCAATTGCTTTATCTCAGTTTATAAAGCTTTATACTCCCGTACTCAAGCACAGGGCTTTCCCTCAGCTTTACTGGAAAATAATTCTCATCAATAACCACATATTCTACATTTAGATCATAAATACACTGAACACATTTTGTTTGAAGGATTTGTTCATAGAGCTCTTGGTTTTCCAAAACTTGGTAAAACCCTAGGCTTTTCTTAGAAGTCCAAGGGCTTAATGGCAAAAAATACCCTTTTGCTGCATTAAAGGGAGCTTTATTCGAAAGCTCAGCAACCTTAGCAGCACCTCTTAAAAAGAACACTGTGGGCTTTACCTCCCTATCAAATTCATAGAATTTAAATGCAAATGCGGCTTCTTCAGGAGTTATTTTGCTCCCCATTCGGTATTTGTAAAGATAACCGGAAGAAAAGAAAGCTATCAACGAAAAGATAAGTATTAAAGAAAACACATAACGAGCCATGTTTTTACTTATTTTAATTTCGCTTAAAGTTAGTGCTGAAAAGATTATAGCACAATATGTGTAACCTCCCATGAGAATGTTTGAGGCATCGAATCCTTTCATAGAGGCTAGCATAAAGAGAAGCCAGAAGATAAACACCCCTGAAAGAGCGAAAAATTTGTTTTTGTCAAATGCTCCCTTATAAATGGAATAAAAAATGGAAAAGATAAATAATATCAATGGAACCCATCCCATCCATAGCAAAGTTGCTACAACCATTTTAGCCAAATTAAATTCAACCACTGAGTTTTTCACAATGTCCATTGTCACAAGATTTTGTGCTGAAGTAGATACTGCTGACAAGAATGCAGGTATTGCCAAAAAGGTGAAAGGCAAAGCTTTTAATAATGGGAAAAATAGCTCTTTTCTAAATAGCACGAGGATACCGAGAAAGATTGTAAAATTAACTGCAATGCCCGGGTGAACCATCCAAACCGCAGGAACGAGCAGATAAGAAAGCTTATTTCTTTTTAGCAAGAGATATAAGAACAGGAAAAATAGAGAAGAAGCTAAAATCCTTGGAAAAAGCCCAAAAAGCATATTTTGAAAAACAAATTTTGTGCCAACAAAAAGAGCTGCTATGAAAAAAGCTGTTTTTTGTGAGTTAAATAACTCTTTAATTGCTATATATATAAGTATTGGCTGTATTGATGCCAGCAGTACTCCAAAAAACCACAATACAATATAATCCGGAATAAAGGAAAAAAGCTCCACAAATAACTTAGCAAAAAGATGGAACCCTATCTGATAAGAAAAAGGATACGGCGCATAGGGTTCATAGCTTTCAGGGATTTTTTGATTTATTATAAGTACCCTAGTAGTAATAGTGTGCAAAGAATCATTTGAAGCCATATAAAAAGGGTGTATTAAAAGCAATGGATGTGCGCATAAAAAAGCAGTGATCAAAGAAACTATGAAAATTTCTTTTGGAACTTCTATTTTAGGAACTTTGAATTTTCTAATTAAAACAAAAGTTAATGCTAAAGAAAGTGAAATTATGAGTAAAGAATTTAGAAAAAAGAAACCAAGCCAATAGGAAACAATTACAGAAATTGCTGCAAATATAAGAAAGGCCACTATTGCATTCGGCAACATTTTCAAAAAATCCCTAAACTTTTTGTCTGACATTTGCAATCACAGATTAAACCTTATTTTTATGAGTTCTCTGAACATTTTTAGCGGGGCTGAAAAGCCAACTTTTGATTCAAAATCGTTCTTCCATGCGATTGGAATCTCTTTATATGTAAATCCATGCTTTTTTAGCTTCCAGAGAATTTCTACATCAAACGCAAAGCCTTTTATTCTTAGCTCCGGCAGAATTTTCTTTATTGCATATTTTTTGAACAATTTGGCACCACATTGCGTATCCTTAACACCTAAACCAAACAATAGCCGAACTATGATAGAGAACATACGCCCTGAAAGCCTCCTGTGGAATGGTTGCTTAATTATCAAAACACTTTCCCTCAACGCTCTTGAACCAAAAGCACAATCAACACCATCTTTCTCAATTGCTCTAACAAGCTTGTCAAATTCTTCTGGCGTAGTAGAATTATCGGCATCTACAAAACCAACCAATTCATAATGTGCTTTTTTAAATCCTTCAACTACCGCGCCGCCCTTTCCTGTATAGTAGGAGAAATTCAAATATTTCAGTTTTTCGAGCTTTTTGGAAAGCCTTTGCACTATTTCTGGCGTATTATCTGAGCAATTATTGCAAACAATAATTAACTCAAAATCAGGGAAATTTTTTTGTAGATAAGCATAATATGCCTTAGCAGTTTTCGTTATTCTCTTTTCTTCGTTGTATGCAGGAATTATTAAGGAAATTCTTTTGTCATACACAATCAAAACATTACACAAAAAAATAAAAAAGGTGATTGAATTATAGCATCAGCAAACATAAATGCCGCCTGCACAAACATTATTTGCTCTTAATAAGACAAATCTGCCAAGCGGCGCAATTTCATTGAAGTTCTCCAGAACTAAAGGTTTATTACACTCTATCAAAACCTTGCCGACCTCAGTTTCATTTAGCTCTTTCGCATCTTTTTCAAGAACTTCAAGGCTCGCAGAATCTATACGCTCATAGATCTTTTTTATCTTGCACTCTCTTTCCTGCGTTGCGCATCGCAAAATGAGAGTTTCGTTTGTTTTTAGAGGTTCGTTAGCTAACCAAAATATATTGGCTTCAAATTCCTGCTTGAGTTGCGGCTCTTTTCCATAGCAAGCGATCTCCCCGCGAGCAATGCCTGGATCATCAGCTACAACAATGCCTATGCTTTCTCCAGCAATCGCTTCTTTTGGCTCTTTTCCAAATATCTCAATAGATTTTACAGTACTCCTTATTCCCGAAGGATAGAAGATTACGTCTTGCCCAACAGTAATTCTACCGGATTCGACCCTGCCAATCAGAATCCTTTTGCCGTTTCTTTCAAGCACGCCCTGCACAGCATAGCGAAGCGGTTTTTCACTTAATGATTTTACCTCTTGCAACGAATCTAGTGCCTCGAGCAAAGTTGGTCCTTTAAACCACTGTGTGTTCTGGGAATGCTTAGCAATGTTGTCGCCAAGCTTTGCAGATATCGGAATAAAATAGCTTGCCTGCAAACCCAATCTAGAAAGAAGTTCTTTGGCTTCGGTAAGCACTTTACTATAGCTTGCTTCGCTATATTCCACCAAATCCATCTTATTTATTGCAACTATGATGTTCTTCAGT
>JAFCEU010000074.1 GCA_017608995.1 Candidatus Iainarchaeum sp.
GAAAAAGCGTTTGCAAATAAGGTCAAAAAATGTAAAGCTGGCCTAACGCTTGAATTTTGAGGGGGTTGTATGCGAATAGCAATTCCATGTGATAAAAGCAGGGTTGCATCGCATTTTGGAAGATGCGAGGGCTATGCTATTTTTGACATTGAAGATAGAAGAATTTTGAGAAAGGAGGTTATCGCTAATCCCGGGCACGAGCCAGGCTTTTTGCCAGAATTTTTAGCGGAAAAGGGCGTGCAAAAAATTATCTGCTGTGGAATAGGGCCGCGGGCTTTGCAGCTGTTTGAAAGCCTTGGCATAGAAGTTATTGCAGGTGTTGAAGGCAGCGTAGATGAGGTAATAAGAGAATTCATCGAAGGAAAACTGAAGGGCGATTTTTCTAAATGCGAGCATTTCAAGTGAGCAAAATGAAAGGAAGTTATTGTTTGATTATAAAGGTTTTGAGCGATTTTGGTGTAAGCGTAGGTGCTTTAGGCAAGATTCGCTTTAAGCAGGGTTATTACGCTTATATTGGCTCTGCTATGAATTCGCTCGAGAAAAGAATTGCAAGGCACTTAAAAAAAGAAAAGAAAAAGCACTGGCATATAGATTATATGCTTGCAAAGAAGCAAGCAAAAATTGCAAGCGTTTTTGTTAAGGAAAGCAAAGCAAAAGAGGAATGCGATGTTGCAAAAAAAGTAGCGAGAATTGGAAAAGCGATAGAATGCTTTGGTTGCAGCGATTGCAGCTGCAAAGCGCATTTGTTTAAGGTGAATAAGCGCGAGCTTGAAAAATTGCTTAAAAAGGAGGGCTTCAAAAAATGGCGATAATTGCAGTAACCGGTGGCAAAGGAGGCACCGGCAAAAGCACCGTTGCTTGCTCACTTGCTTATGAGCTGAGTAAGAGAAATAAAGTATTGCTCATTGATGCTGATGTAGATTGTCCTAACGACCATCTGCTTCTTTCAATAGAGAAAAAAAAGGTAAAAGACGTTGCAACATTTCTGCCTAAATTTAATCCTGAGAAGTGCATTGCTTGCGGCAGATGCGCTCAAGCCTGCAGAGCAAATGCAATAGTCAGCGTACCAGGAAAAAAACCCATATTTGTGGAGCAGCAATGCATAGGCTGCAAAGCCTGCATGCTTGTTTGTCCAGTAAAGGCAATAAGCGAATCGAAAAGGAAGATAGGTGCTGTTTACAGGGGCAGAAAGGGAAAAATAGAGTTTTGCGGTGCAGAGCTTCAGCCCGGATTTGAGGAAAGCTCACCTGTGGTAAATGAGCTTAAAAAAATTGCTATGGAAAACGCCGACAGCTATGATTATATAATTGTTGATACCGCAGCCGGCACTCACTGCAACGTGATCTCTGCACTGCTTGGCTGCGATTTTGCAATAGCGGTAACAGAGCCAACGCCTTTGGGCAAGCATGATTTAGAGCTAATACTTGAGCTACTTTCAATATTGCGTATCAAATCGGGCATTGTAATAAATAGAAGCGATATAGCGGACGCTAAGGTTATAGAAGAATCCGCTAAGCGTTTCAATGCGCCCATTATTGCAAAAATTCCCTACAGCAAACACATAGAGGAAAATTACGCTAAAGGAAAGCCCATTGAAGATGAAGCGATAAAAAAGCTTGCAAACTTTTTGGAGGCTTCGCTATGAAAACGCTAACAATACTTTCAGGAAAAGGCGGCGTGGGCAAAACAATGCTTTCCAGCTCTTTAGCAGTTCTATTTGCAAAGCAAACAAAAGTAGTGGCTTGCGATTGCGACGTTGACGCAAGCAATCTAGCGCTAGCTCTGGGAATCGAAGAAAGCGCTTTTGAATGGCAGGAAATTGAAACAAGCGAAAAGGCCAAGCTGATTGAAGAAAAATGCAACGGCTGCAAGAAATGCTTGCAAAGCTGTGTGTTTTCAGCAATAAGCTGGAATGAAGAGAAAAATAAGCCTGAATTCAATCGCTTTCTTTGCGAAGGCTGCGGTGCCTGCTCTTTAATATGTCCCGAAAATGCTATTGAGATTGAAAGAGTTAAAAATGGCAGAATAGGTTCTGCAAAAAGTATGTATGGTTTTACAATCGTTTCCGGGCAATTGAAGATGGGTGAAGCCGGCTCAGGAAAAATAGTTGACGCGCTTAAGGAAAAGGCACTAGCCATTGCTGAAAAACAACGTGCTGAGCTTTTAATATGTGATTCTGCAGCTGGAATAAGCTGTCCGGTAATCGCTTCTATTCGCGGAAGTGATTTTGTTGTTGCAGTAACTGAGCCAAGCCCGGCTTCTTTTAGGGATCTAAAAAGAGCCTTGCAGATAGTGAACTATTTCAATATTCCCTATGGGATAGTTATAAACAAATGGGATATAAATAAGGAGCTGAGCGAAGAAATAGAACGCTTCGCAAGCGATAAATTCCTTGGCAGAATATCCTACGATAAAAAGGTTATAGATGCAATTGTGAACTTAACGCCGGTTGTGGAGACTGAATGTAAAGCGGCCAAGGAAATTGTAAAGATAAAAGGAAGGGTAAAAACCCAGTTATATAAGCCCTAAAACCATTCCCAAGCCAAGCAAGAACATTATAGTTCCTGCTACTGCATGTATATAGCGAATATTCCTAGTTTTCCAGTCTGAAACATCTTCAACCTTTGCGATGCCAGCGTATACTATTAAAGTTATTGCAATCATTGGCAGAACAAATATTGCATTGTATAGTATCAACCAGGGTATTGTATCAAACAATTCAAGCACCGATAAGATGCCGCCTGCAATAACATAAGGTCCTATAGTGCAGGGCAGCAGGAAGATTGTGACGAACGCGCCTAAAATAAAAGCGCCTGCCGGCGAAGTGATACCTGAAATAAGTTTCTTTGCTTTTGGTCGCCACGAAAGCGGCATTTCCGTCAAGAGGCCTCCTGGTTTATATCTGATAAAATCTTTTATATTGAGCAGACCCAAAAGAATTGCTGCAATTCCTAAAATCTTATACAACAATAACCTAATAGAAGTGAGCAATTGTACCAATTGGAAGAACCTTATTATAACTAACCCGTAGAAGAGATAAATGATGAAAACGGAGGCAGTAAAAGCGAGGCCCGCTAGCAGCACATTTCTCTTGTTTTTTGGGTTATAGGTTAAAATCGCAATAAGCATTAAAGTTAAAACAGCCAAAGCGCAGGGGTTTATCGCATCAACAGCCGCAAGCCCCAAAATCTTCGCTAGCGTAAGCTCCGATGCTTCCTGCGTTGTTCCATTTGTTTGATTCTCATTACTTTCCGTCGTTTGTGAATTTCCTTGCGTGTTTTGTGCGCTTAGCCCTTCACCATTCCATTGCAAAATCCAGCCTGCAATTTGAACAGCGTGCTCAAATTTCACTTCGCTTCCAGACAAAGGTACTGGCTCCGGCTCAACAAGCAGAAGGAATGTCGCTTGTAACTAGCAATTTTTTCAATATTTCGTTGTTGCCAGCTTCACCAACTTTCATTAAAATCCTATCGTTTGCCCATATCTTCGGTTTTCCAGGCAAAGCGGTTATATCAAGCTTTGCAAATCCAATGCTGCTGCCATCTGCTAATGGACAAGGGTTGCTTTTTAAGCTGTTGAGAACGCCTTCTATATTACTGAGT
>JAFCEU010000075.1 GCA_017608995.1 Candidatus Iainarchaeum sp.
GCTATTGCAAGCAATGCAAGCGGAACAAGCAAGTGCTTGCGCCCAAACATTATTGGAATAGGACCTATCATTATAATGCCAGCGGATTCTACCTTTACGTTCTTTTCTGTGCTTGCTATGTTAAGGGTTGTTCCAGCAAATATAAGCAAAATGCCAAGAAACAAGAGAGCAATACCTACAAGAATCAATTTTTCCATAAAGATAATTGATTTGAAGATGTTTTTAAAAACAATGTGCGTGTAATTTAATTGGTGAGAAGATGGATTCAAAAGAAAAAGCAGGCGTTGTTTTTATAAGGCTACATTCTGGTAAAGACCTTTTCGCTTCGCTTGCAGAGGCTTGCAAAAAACACAAGGTTAAGACCGCAATAGTGCTTTCTGCTGTTGGCATGTTGCAGGATTTTGAACTCGGTTATTTCAAAGCAAAAGGGAACTATGCAAAGCAATGCTTTAAAAAGCCGCATGAGCTTGTTGCCTTGAGTGGAATAATAATGAAGCTCGGCAATGACTACAACTTCCATCTGCATGCAGCGCTCGCTAATGAAAGGAAAAAAGTAATTGGTGGCCACTTAGTAAGCGCAAAGGTGAAAGTGACAGCAGAGATAGTGCTATTAAAATCTAGCGCAAAATTGCGGCGTGTTTTGGATAAAGAAACAGGGTTGTTGGCTTTAAAGCCTTAGTGCTTTGCAAGCCTCTTTATTGCATTCGCAAAGAGCTTAGCAACGCTGAGCACTTTCAGCTTTTTCAACCTCTTTTTATTTTCTTCTTGTGGGATAGTGTCTGTTACTATAACCTCTTTTATTGGCGCTCTGCTCAATTTTTGCAGGGCTCTGCCTGCAAATACGCCGTGAGTAGCAGCAACATATATGCTCTTTGCACCTGCTTTTTTCAGCACTCTGGCTGCTTCGCAAATAGTGCCTGCAGTACTTATAATATCGTCAATTATTATGCAGTTTTTTCCTTGCACATTACCAACTATTTGTTGAGCAACAACCTCGTGAGCGCTAACCCTTCTTTTTTCAATATAAGCTACATCTGCTTTAAGCATCTTCGCCTGCATTTTGGCGCTTTTAAGAGCTCCTTTGTCCGGCGCTACAACGCAAGTATCCTTAAGCTTCTTCTTTTTGAAGTATTCAATTATAACAGGCAAAGCATGCAAATGCACCTTTCGCATACGAATCGCTTTTTCAACCGCTTTTGAATGCAGATCCATCGTTATTATTGAATCGGCACCAGCGCACTTAATTAACTTGGCCACCAATGCCGCGCTAATAGGTTCGCCAGGCTTCACTTGCCGATCCTGCCTTGCATATCCATAGTACGGAATAATCGCGGTTATGCGCTTTGCTTTTGAACGCTTTGCAGCATCAATTATAATCAACAATTCCATAAGATTTTCGTTTCCGGGATTGCAGGTTGATTGAATTATAAAAACATGCTTGCCTTCAATCGCTTCCTCAATTCTACAGTATGTTTCATTATCAGGGAATCGCGAGATTGTAAGCTTCCTGAGTTTGATGTTAAGTTCGCGAGCAACCTTTTTAGCTAGTTTAAGGTTACTAGTTCCAGAAAAAAGCAAGAGTTTACTCATGAAGATCACGTCGCGTATTTTTGAAAGTATTTAATTTAGTTATGCTTTAATAACTTTCCTAATCTTTGTTTTAAAGGGGGATGGGCTATGATCGAAGGCATTAGAGCAAGGCAGATATTGGATAGTAGGGGAAATCCTACCATAGAATGTGAAATAAGAACTGTTAAAGGTACTGTAAGAGCTGCTGTACCAAGCGGAGCTTCTACCGGAAGCTTCGAAGCAATCGAGCTCAGAGACAATGAAAAAGCGTTTAGAGGCAAAGGTGTTCTTAAAGCAGTTCAGAATATAAATACCCTTATTGCTCCAAAGCTTACTGGTAAGGACCCAACAAAGCAGCGCGAGCTTGATGAGCTCATGCTCAAGCTGGATAATACTCAAAACAAATCCAAGCTTGGCGCTAATGCAATTGTTGCTGTTTCGCTCGCAATAGCGAGAGCGGGCTCTTTAATTAAAGATAAACAGCTTTTTGAATACATCGCTGAGCTAAGCGGAGCTAAGGAAGTTTTCTTGCCTGTTCCCCAAATGAATGTGCTGAATGGCGGCAAGCACGCTGGCCTGAAGAATGATATCCAAGAGCATATGATTGTTCCGCTGAAATTCGAGAGTTATTCTGAAGCATTGCAAGCCGGCTGTGAAGTTTACTATTTCCTTAAGGATATGCTTAAACAAAAATTTGGTGCAAGAGCCGCTTTAGTAGGTGATGAGGGCGGCTTTGTGCCACCAATAGAGACAACAAGAGAGCGCTTGGAACTTATGGAGAAAGCAATCGAAGAAGCTGGTTATAAAGGAAAGGTATTCATGGCTTTGGACTCAGCCGCCTCAGAGTTTTTCTATGAGAATACTTATGTGCTCGGCGAGGAAGAACTCAGCTCTGGAGAGATGATAGACTTTTACAACGAACTCATAAAGAGCTTTGCGATCTTTTCTATTGAAGATGCATTGGCTGAGGAAGACTGGCAGGGCTGGCAGGAACTAACAAAGAAGCTTGGCAATAGGGTGCAGATTGTTGGTGACGATTTGTTAGTAACAAATGCTGAGCGCATAAAGAAAGCTATTGAATTACAAGCATGCAATGCGTTGCTCTTGAAGGTAAACCAAATTGGCACATTGAGCGAAGCGATTGATGCTGCAAAGCTAGCATTCCAAAACAACTGGCAGGTTGTTGTTTCACACAGAAGTGGAGAAACCTGCGATCCTTTCATTGCCAGCTTAGTTGTTGGCTTAGGCGCAAAGCAGTGCAAATTTGGCGCGCCTGCAAGAAGCGAGCGCAACTCAAAGTATAACCATTTGCTGCGTATAGAAGAAACATTGAAAGAACAGGGCAAAGCACGCTATGCAGGAAAGTTCCTTTGATCACTTAATCAGGAACCAGCTGCTCCAATCTTTTTATTGCCTGCAACTTTTCATAATTGCTTAACTTAGCTTGCTTTACAGCATCGCTCAGCACTTCAATGGCTTTGTCCATAACCCTTCTTTTTACAGGGAATGGCACACCATCCTTGCCGCCAACCGCGAAGCTGTATTTCACAGGATCGCGCCAGTCCGCTTTGCTTCCATAAATCAGCTCGGAGATTAAAGCGAGCGCTCTAACGGTATTCGGTCCAATGCCCTTTATACTCAAAAACTCCTCATAGTTTTTCGGCTGGAATTCATAAGCTTCTTTCAATGCTTGCCAGTTGATGTTGCGCGGCATCATTAGGTATTCTTCTTTAGGTTGTATATGCCAATTGAATAGTGTTTTCTGCTCTGCTAAT
>JAFCEU010000005.1 GCA_017608995.1 Candidatus Iainarchaeum sp.
TTTCAATTCAAAGTCAAGGCAAAGAACTAAATGAAGCATGCGCTAATGAAGAAGTTGCAGTATCAATTGATAAAGGCGTTGTAGGCAGAAATATAAAGCTAAATGAAACATTCTATAGCTTCATACCAAAGAAGCAGTTTAATGATGTTCTCACGCTTGATTTGAACAAGGAAGAAAAAGGACTTTTGGAAGAAATAAAAGATATTGAGCAAAAAATAGAGGAAGAAAAGGTGGTTGAATGAACTTGGTTATTAGCGACCCAAAAACAAGAAAGGCGTACAGCATAAATACGGAAAAGCCAGTCTTTATTGGTAAGAAGATTGGTGACGAAGTGGATCTAAGCATATTAGGCGTGCGTGGATATAAAGGAGTGATTACTGGCGGTAGTGATAAGGATGGGTTTCCAATGAAACCAACGCTGCCAGGAACCGCGAGAAAAATGCTCTTTATGGCTGGCGGCGTAGGCTACAGGCCAAAGGAGAGAGGCATGCGCAAAAGAAAAAGAATTAGGGGCAATACTATTGCTGAAGATATTCACCAAGTGAATATCAAAGTAACTCAGTATGGTGATAAGCCTCTCGAAGAGCTTCTTAAGAAAGAAGAAGCAAGTGAAAAAAGCGAAGGTGGCGAAGAGAAAAAAGAGGAAAAGCAGGAAGAAAGTAAATAATTCGAATGAGTAAGGCATGCGATGTGTGAGTATAATGGTGAAAAGAGCTAAAGGTAAAACAATACAAGCAAGCGTAAACATAGGACTTATAGGGCATGTTGACGCTGGGAAAACGAGTTTGGTAGAGGCACTTACAGGCCAGTGGGTTGATACGCACAGCGAGGAGCTCAAAAGGGGCATTTCCATAAGGATTGGCTATGCCGATGCATGCTTTTATCTTTGCCCGAAATGTAAGCGATATTTTTCTATTAAGGAAAAATGCCCTTATTGTGGTGCAAAAGGGGAATTCCAAAGAAAGGTGTCCTTTGTTGATGCTCCAGGACATGAAACCCTTATGACTACTATGCTTAGTGGCGCTGCTCTTATGCATGGGGCAATACTTGTAATTGCAGCAAATGAGCGTTGTCCGCAAGCACAAACAATTGAGCACTTGAATGCGATTCAGATAAGTGGGGTTAAAAACATTGTAGTGGCCCAAAATAAAATCGATTTGGTGAGCAAGGAACAGGCATTACACAACTATAAGGAGATTGTGGCATTCCTCAAAGAATATAACTGCCAAGCAACGATTATCCCTACCGCTGCGCACTTACGCGTAAATATCGATTTGCTTATTGAAGCGATAGAAAAGCACATCGCTTCACCAAAATTTGATGCAAACAAGCCCTTAAAGATGTATTGTGGCAGGTCGTTTGATATTAATAAGCCTGGCACAAAACCCGCAGAGCTTAAAGGCGGCGTACTCGGTGGAACGATAATGCAAGGAGGTATAAAGAAGGGACAGAAAATAGAGATAAGCCCAGGGCCCTTAGGGGAAAAGATCGTTACAGAGGTGCTTGACATAAGTTGTGCCGATGGCCCTCTTGAAGAAGCAAAGCCAGGCGGCCTTATAGCGATAGAAACACAGCTCGATCCAAGTATAACTCAAAATGATCAGATGCGAGGTCAGCTAATAGGCAAGCCAGGAACACTGCCTGAGCCTTCAGAAGCAATGGAGCTTGAAGTATCTTTCCTAGAAAGAGCTGTTGCTAATATTCCAAAGGAGTTAAAGATGAATGAGTCGGTGGTGCTAACAATAGGCTCGATGAATATGCTTGGCAAGATAGTTAAGGGGAAGGGAAACAGAATAATCGTTGAACTTAAAAAACCTGCGGCGTTTTGGAAAGGGCAGAATATAGCGATAAGCAAACTCCATAATATGCGCTGGAGGTTAGTGGGCTATGGTAAGGTCGTATAAGGTTGCTTTAGACACAAACATGCTTTTATATATAACTTCTCACAAAATTGATGTCTTTGCAGAGATAAGAAAGAACTTTGGAAATGTTATATTCATCGTTCCACAAAGTATATGCAATGAGCTCGAAAGACTAAGGGAAGGGAATGTAAGCAGAGCAAAGCAGGTGAATATCGCAGAGCAACTAATGAAGAAAAACCAAGTGAAGATAATCAAGCTTTCGAATGATGCTGACAACGATCTGCTAGAACTAGCGAAGCAGGGGATGATAGTTGCAACGAACGACAAAGAACTTAAAAAAAGAATTAAAGATTTTGGTGGTAGGGTTATTTATTTAAGAAAGAAAAAGCTCATAGAAGGGATGTAGATGTTCGAGGTTGTACGTGTAAGGGATAAGATTAGGGTTCCGCCTATAAAATTAGGGAGCAAAATGAAAAAGGCGCTGCTTGAAATAGCACAGGAGCAGTACGAAGGCTTAGTTGATGAAGATATCGGCATTATAGTGGCTGTTATAAATGCTAAAAAAGTTGGCGAAGGCAAGATCGTTCCAGGAGATGGGGCAGTTTATTACAAAGCTGAGCTTGAGTTCTTAGCGTTTAGGCCAAAGCTCCATGAAGTGGTCGAAGGTCAGGTTACAGAAACTGCAGAGTTCGGTTTATTTGTGAGAGTCGGCCCAATGGATGGATTAATACATGTAAGTCAAATAATGGATGAATACCTGAATTACGACTCAAAGAATTCAATGTTTATATCGAAAGAAACCAAGCAAAAGATTGGACTCAACGATAAAGTGTTAGCAAGAATAGTAAGTATAAGTCTCAAAGGCACGCTTGCGGACTCTAAACTTGGTTTAACCATGAGGCAGCCTTTCCTTGGAAAGCTCCAATGGGTTGAGCAGCAGATAAAAGATGTAAGAAGTGGCAAAGCGAAGGAGAAAAAGGAGAAAGAGGCCAAAAGCAAAGCAAAACCCCAAAAGCATGCAAAGAAGGAAAAAGGTGGTAAAAAATGATGCAGAGGGAAAAGGCTTGTAGGAATTGTAGAAAAATTGTGGAAAAAGGCAAGGAATGTCCTGTGTGTGGTAGCACATCCTTTACAACATTTTGGCGTGGTTATGTGCTTATATTAGATCCAGAAAAGTCGGAAATAGCCAAAAAGATGGGAATAAACAATATAGGTAAATATGCACTACGTATAAGCAGGTGATGCGATGGAACTGAATATAGCAAACGAGGTTCAGAACCCCGTTCTTGGAAGGAAGGAGATTGAATTTGAAATAAATACTGTTGTTACACCCTCGCGCGAAGAAATAAAAAGGAAGTTAGCTGCTCTGAAGAATGCCAAGGAGGAGCTAATAGTAATAAAATACATAAAGCAGCTGTTTGGTGAGCACAGAGCAGTAGGCAAGGCACATATTTACAAATCAGCAGAAATGCTAAAAAGAGCCGAGCCGAAATATTTGCTTGAGCGAGGTAAGAAAAAAGAAAAGAGCACGGAAGCTCAAAAAACAGAGGAACAGAAAGGTTGATGTAAATGGCAGAAGGTAAAAAGAAGAAATATACAAAAGCGAGCTTTTACGAATATACTGGCGAAAAGCTTGAAAGAAAAAGGCCTTTTTGTCCTAAATGCGGGCCTGGCGTATTTATGGCTGAGCACAAAGATAGATACGCTTGCGGAAGTTGTGGCTATACAAAATGGAAAGATAAATAGTTATGTGGTTTGTAATATTCGATATTTTACTTATTTTTGTGCCAGCGATTATCTATCTGTACGAAGAGCGAAGTAAAGGCACCAATACGCAGAGACTTATAAAGGCGTTTAAGAGGCTTGGCTTAGAGGGCATGCAAGTAAAAGAACTTGTTATAAAAAGCACAATATTGCTGTTGATGGTTTTGCTTATATCGGTAATTCTCTTCCTTATTTTTTCTTTCTTTGGAATCGATGACACCGCACAAGTGGACGAGAGGGTTAGAACGCTAGGCATTGCGCTTGTTGCATACGTTTTAGTTGTGCGTGTACCTGCTGAAGAGATATTTTTTAGAGGGCTTTTAGTGAAAAAGATTGGGATCGTGCCAGCTTCTTTAATTTTTGGTTTGGCACATTATGGATATGGTTCTATTGCAGAAATTATTGGTGCGTTTGTGCTCGGCCTTGTGTTTTCTTATGCATATAAGCGGAACAATAACCTGCTGCCAAACATAATCGCACATAGCTTATATAATTTATTATTCTTTATAACCTTATTTGGATTTGGGTGAAAGCAATTATGCTGTGTCTTGGGATAGAAAGCACTGCGCATACATTCGGCATAGGCATTATAAGCGATAAAGGCAAAATACTTGCTAACGAAAAGGAATCATTTAGAAGCAAGCACAGTGGCCTAAAACCACAGGAAGCGGCCGACTTTCACCTTTCGAACGCTTGCAAAGTATTGAAGCGTGCGCTTGCAAAAGCTAAGCTTTCTATAAAGGACGTTGATGTTCTTGCATTTGCAAGAGGCCCTGGCTTAGGCCCCTGCTTAAAGGTTGGCGCAACAGCCGCACGCACCCTATCTCTTCTACATAACAAACCACTTGTAGCTGTAAATCACTGCGTTGCACATATAGAGATAGGCAAACTTTTAACAAAAGCAAAAGACCCGGTAGTTGTTTATGTAAGCGGTGGCAACACTCAAATAATAGCTTTAGAGAAAAATCGTTACAGAATATTTGGCGAAACGCTTGATATTGGCATAGGCAATATGCTTGATTCCTTTGGCAGAACCCTTGGTTTGGGTTTTCCTGCTGGGCCAATCTTGGATAAAATGTATTTTAAAGGCAAGAAGTATATTGAATTGCCATATACTGTAAAAGGCACTGATTTGGCATTTGCTGGCTTGCAAACCGCAGCCGAGAAGCTTATTGGAAAGGTGAAAAAAGAGGATTTGGTTTATAGCTTGCTTCAAAATGCGTTCGCCATGCTTACGGAAGTAACTGAGCGGGCTTTAGCATATACTGAGCGAAATGAAGTATTGCTTGTTGGCGGTGTTGCTTCAAGCAGAGCTCTGCGAAGCACGCTTTCTAAAATGTGTAAAGCGCGAAACGCAAAGCTCTTTGTTCCAAAGCAAGAGTTTTGCGTAGACAATGGTGCCATGATTGCATGGCTTGGAATGCTTGAATTCCTACATGGAAAAAGCACGCCTGTAGAAAAAAGCGCGGTGAAGCAAAAGTTGCGCTTGGATGATACAGAAATAAAATGGTAGCTATATTTCGCCTTTTCTTTCCTTCTCCTCAAGTGCTTTTATAAGCTCTTGTCTGTGCTTTTCAAATTTTTCCTTAAGTTCACGAAGCTCCTGCAAGGTGTGTTGCTCTAAGAGTTCGTGATATTCCCATTGCACAAGCTCATCCAAAATCTCCTTATAACTCCTATCCGTGCTCATAGAACCACCAATAAAAAGAAAAAACAATTAGCATTAAAAAAGGGTTTGAACGCTATGCGAGTCTCACAACCACTGCATTTAACGAGCTTTCTTGAAATGCCTAAGTCCGCGTTTCCCTTTAAACTTCATTGCATCAAATTGTCTCATATAGGCGTGTAGCCATATAAATATTGCGGTTATGACCAAAAACACTATTATATTTACAACAGTAGTAATTGGGGCTTGGAGCTCCAAGCCTAAAGGTTCCCACCATTCTATACTTTGCTCAGGGTCTAAATAATAATATATTGCTACAGCAACGCTAATAACGTATGCGAGCTCAATCGTGAGCATTGTCATGCTATAAGGATTTTCCTTTTGCTTAGAAAGCTTTGATTTTGCAACATTCTTTATGCGATGAAAAGCATTGCGCTGAATTGTGTAAAGCTCTGATTGTTTTTTCATAAGAGCTAAGTTTATAACTGCTATACCAAAAACACTTAGCGCAGCAAGCAAGTAGCTATTGAAGTCGTTAGAAAAAATAAGGGCTTTACTGGTTATCGCGGGTTTGATTATAATGTAGAACTCAAACGCAAAGAGCAGCAAGAAAAATAACTCAACTAATAAAAGTGCGAAAAGCTTTCTATTGCTGAAGATATCCCTGAGCCTAAAACTAAAAATTGGCATATCTTCCTTGGCTATAAACTTTGCACGAGGCATAATAAAAAAAGCCCTCTTTAAAATAAAAAACTTCCTATGGGAAAGTTGTTGAAGATTTTATATATCTTTCCCAGCATACCTTGAATAATGGAACTCATAAAGCGCGGGGCTGAAGCAGAACTTTTCAAAACCGCTTGGCATGGTCTGCATGCAGTTAAGAAGGTGCGAATAAAGAAAGCCTACCGGGATAGAAGGCTTGACAATAGAATAAGGGCCACACGCACAAAGATTGAGGCAATGCTATTGCACAAAGCAAAGCTCTTGGGGATTAGAACACCAACAATATTTAAGGTAGATTTAGAAAAGAACGAATTATTGGTTGAATATATTGATGGAATAAAGGCAAAGGAGTGCATTGAAAAAAACATTTCGCTTTGCAAAAAGATCGCTAAAGATATTGCAATGCTACATAACGCGGGGCTCATCCATGGCGACCTGACAATGGATAATATAATAGTAGTTAATAAGGAACCTGTGCTTATAGACTTTGGCCTTGGCTTTTATTCGCATAAAATAGAGGATAAAGCAACAGATATGCTAAACCTGAAAAAGAGCCTTTTAGCGCTAAAGCCAGAGCTAAAAAAGGAGTGGAACGCGATAATGCGTTACTATGCGAAGCACGCGCATAAAGGCAAAGAGATTGTAAAAAGGATGCAACATATCGAGAGCAGAGTACGCTATATTTAAAATTGCTTGCATGCGCAAACATTTAAATTAATTTCCTTGGCGATATTTTATATTCTTGTTGTTATTTGTGTCTATTCCACGCCGCTAAGGGTGGAATGGAGTTGGTAGTATGGAAAAGGGGAACAAAAGCGGAGTTACTTGGGTGGAATATAAACCTGAAGAAATAGCTGAAATTATAAAAAAGCTACACCACGAAGGCAAAACTAAAAGCGAGATAGGCCTCATTCTTCGCGATCAATACGGAATACCTAGCGTAAAGGCTGTAACAGGTAAAACCATCTCGAAGATTCTTGAAGAACAAAATATTAAAGAAGAAGTTCCTGAAGACCTGATGAACTTAATAAGAAAGAGTGTAAAACTGATGGAACATATAGAAACGCACAGAAAGGATTTCAAAGCAAAACGCGGTTATGAATTAACTGTATCAAAAATAAGAAGGCTTGTAGATTATTATAAAAGTAAAGGAAAGTTGCCAAAGCATTGGCGTTTTACAGAGGAGAACGCTAGGCTTCTCGTGAAGTGATAATATGCGATTCGAGGCCAAACTTTTAATAAACGGCAAGAAGCTTCAGGTAAAAGGTGATAAGCGCGCCGAAGATATTATCAAGGAAATAGATGGGATTATTAGGGCAGAAATATTAAAAGAGTGTGAAGGGCATGGTGGCTAAAAAGAAGAAAAAGACCGTAGATAAGTGGAAAAGGAAAAAATGGTTCAAAATCGTAGCTCCAAAACTTTTCAATGAATTGGTTATTGGCGAGACTCCTGCCGAAAAAGAAGCGCAGGCTGTGAACAGGGTTGTTGAAGCAAGCCTGGCTGATTTAACAGGACAGAGAAAGTTCAGACATGTAACTGTGCGATTGAGGATAACTAACATTGCAAACGATAAAGCGACCACCAGAATCATTGGCTGTAGAGTTGATAATTCCTATCTAAAGCGCATGGTTAGACGAAGACGGACAAAGGTTGAAAATATAATTGTGGTTGAAACTGCAGACAAAAATAAGGTTAAAGTAAGTGCCGTAACCATATGTGGAACGAGGGTTGAGAAAGCGAAGGAGAAGGCAGTTAGGAAAGCAATGGACGAAGTGATAAGTGCTGAAGCAAAGAAGGCAAAGTTTGATATCTTTATGCAACAGCTTATGTTTGGGAACATCTCAAACAAGGTATTCAATAATGTAAAGAATATAGCACCAATACAGCGCGTAGAAATTATAAAAGCAAATCTTTTAGAAGAGGCAAAACGATGAATGGAACTTATGAGGCCATCTTTGTTCTTATCGTTCTTCTAATTTTTTCAGCCATTTCTTTCAAGAGGAGACTCTTAGATAGGGATGGAACCATCATAGCAAACATAATGGGGTTGGCAATATATCTCTTAGGTGGAATCAGTAGCTTTTTAACGGTGCTATTGTTCTTCACTGTCGCGGAGCTTGCAACAAAGGTTGGAAGAAGCGCCATAGGAAGCGAACATGAAAGAAGAACAATCGGTAACATTATGGGTAACGGCGCACCGGCGTTGATAGCGCTTGCTCTTGGTTCAAATATTGCATTTTATGGTGCAATAGCTGCAGCCCTCTCAGATACGCTTTCTTCAGAGATAGGCCTTTTATCAAAAAGAAAACCAAGGCTTATAACAAACTTCAAAGAGGTTGAACCAGGCACGGATGGTGGTGTTACTGTGCTTGGCTTCCTTGCTGGTTTAATAGGCGCATTTTTCATTGCAGCTATAGGCGCATTCATTTACAAGAATATATTTATTGTGATAATAATAACAATAAGTGGTTTTATTGGGTGTATTATAGATTCTATCCTTGGGGCTGCCTTTGAAATAAGAGGAATACTGAATAACACCCAAGTAAATTTTTTAGGTTCTGCAAGTGGAGCTCTAACAGCATACGTGCTAACTATCTTATTGTAAAGTGTTGCTGAACCAATGCTTGCTTAAAGCCCAAACCAAAGGCCTGGCCAGCATTAGAAAATAGGCTGTAAAAACTTTCTGGTTTAGCAGTATAGCGTTTTACCCCGGGATTTGTTATGCCTGCTAACTCGCCCGCTCTTTTAATAGCATATTCCAGGCTTCCTGTTTCATCAATTAGTCCATACGCTAACGCTTGTTTTCCTGTAAGTAAGCGCCCATCCGCTATTTTCTCGAATTTTTCCGCATCTATCTTGCCTTTTCTGAATTCAAGCACATTTTTCTTAAAGTTCCCATAAACTTGGTTTAGCATGGATTTTATCATTGTTTTTTCCTCATCGCTCATCTCTGAAAATATAGAACCCATGTCCTTGTATCTTCCTTCCTTTAAAACGGTCACCCTTATACCAAGCTTATCCAAAAGCTCTGATAAATTTGGTACTATTGAAATAACGCCTATACTGCCAGTTATTGAATCCTCATCAGCAATAACAAGATCGCATGCTGAAGCAATATAATAGGCGCCACTTGTTCCAATATCGGAAATCCATGCAACAGTGGGCTTTTCAAGCGACCTTACTTTTTCAACTATTTGTTTTGTAGCCACTACGCTGCCGCCAGGTGAATTTATTTCGAGGAGAATTGCTGCAACTGCCGGATCTTTCTCGGCTCTATCAAGCGAATCAACGATATCAAAAGCGCTTGTGTTTATAAACGCTGTTTTATCTGAAACAATCTCGCCCTTTATTTCAATTATGGCAACTTGACCAAAAATAAAGGGAATGCCTTTAGCAGAGCTAGGTTCAATCAGGAGGGAAAAAAGTATACCCAAAAAGAGCAGGAAAAACAGTGCTATCACAATGACAAGTAAGGCTTTTTTGATACTCATCGCAACCATCTAAAAACTATAAGAATAAAAAACTAATTAAAAACAATTGCTTTAATGATCCTCGAAAATTTGGTTGTATCTGTTGCTGCTTATATAATTCCCTTGTATGTGGCCAATAGTAGTGCCCTTGTATTTGGTGGCGGATTGCCTCTAGATTTCAATAAAAAACTTTTTAATAGACCGATATTTGGCAAAGGAAAAACTATTAGAGGTACGTTTGCTGGCTTGTTTTTTGGAATTTTGGCAGCCTCGATTACTAGCTTTTTCATACCAAAAGAGTTTGTTGGCGATTACTTGCTATTCGGTATGCTCCTTGTGTTAGGCGCGGTTATTGGTGATGTGGCCGGCTCTTTTATTAAAAGAAGATTTGGCATAGCACAGGGGCAACCCGTATTACTCTTAGATCAACTTGACTTTGTTCTAGGTGGCTTTGCGTTTACTTTTTGGATAAGGATGCCAAGCATTGCTGAAATAGCGATAATAATGCTTCTCACTTTATTTGTGCATAAGGCAAGCAATTATATTGCATATAAACTGAGGATGAAAAAAGTGCCGTGGTGATTTTTGTTGGGTTTAAATATACGAAAGGCTGAGCTCGTTTTTCTCTTAAAGTTTTTCATTATTTATGGTGTTCTGCAGTATGTGATTTACGTTGCGCCAATGCATTTTATAACTGATTCTATAGCTTCCTTAGAGGCATCTTTTTTGGGATTAAAAAATGTGGAGAGCACTATCCTGTTTGATTCTGTGAGCTTTGTTATAAATAATTCGTGCACTGGTTTTGTTTCTGCATCAATATTAGCAGCGATTGTATTTTCATTAAAAAAACCTAATCTAAAGAAGAAGCTTTACATCTTTGTTGCGTGCGCTCTCGCATTATTTGTAATAAATTTGGTGCGTGTGTATTTAGTTATACTGTTTGGCATAAGGTTTGGCGTGACGCTTGCGGAGTTTGCTCATATTATAAGCTGGTTCCTTATGTCTGCGGCAATAATAGTTTGCTGGTACGTGGCAACTAAAAAGATTATTGGTGTGAAAGAATTTGGGGAGCTTCTTTAACTAAAATGCTATTTAATATTACTAATACTCTGCTAAGATGTATCTGGCTATTTCGCCATAGGCTGGTCTTGTTACAAATATTCCTACAAGCACACCAATTGTTATAGCAAATGCAAACCCAACAATCTTTACAAGCACAAAGCCGAAGAGGATTATTGGAACCATTGTGGCTAGCGTTGTGGCAGCTGCAGCAATAACTATAAAGAACGCTCTCTTCACACGCCTTAATAGAGATGTTGCCTCTTTACTAACATCGCGCCCTCTCAAGAGCTCATCTGTTATTACAATCTGATCATCTACGCCTGTGCCCACAGCGGCAATAACTCCGGCCAAAGTCGCTAAATCTAAGCTTTGGCCTAACGCAGAGGTAAAGCTTGTTGTTACAAATGCTTCAACAATTGCTGTAAATACAATTGCGGCAGAAAGCAATGGATGTTTATAGCGTAAGAAGATTACTGCGGAAACTGCGATGAGAACTATCAAACCAACTATAACTGTTTGGAAGAGAAACTCTTTTCCTTGGGTAGGTGAAGTCCAATAATGGCTTATGCTTTCCACTGAAACAGGCAATGCGCCTGAATTAAGAAGTATCTTTAGCTCAGATCTTTCTTGTGCAGCGTCTTCTTTTGTTGGGGCTGAACCAACTATCTGCAACTCAGTGAATATCTTTGCGTCTTCCTTGCGTTCAACATAAGGATCGTTGCCTGTAATAGAAGGTCTTAGCCTCACGATGGATTTTAAGCCAGAAACGGTGTAGAGCCAAGGTTCATCCTTTTTTGCTTCAACTGTCTTAACCTTAAAACCCATTTTCTCAATAGCGGAAATAACATTCTCTTGTAAGGAAGCATCAACTATGGCATACTTTTTCTTATTTGTGAGCGATTTAAGCTTAGCTAGCTGCTCTTCTGAAAGAGCCTTATCAACAATAAGCACATCTGTACCAATATTTTCAAGCATCTCCTCTATGGCTATGCCTTGTGGTATTTTTGCCGTGCCGCTTAGAAAGATTGCTTTGTCATTCTCGAAGGTTTCTTTTGAAATAATAACTACCGAGTTTGTTGGCCTATCGATAAAGAAGTATGTGTATGCACACTCATAGTCTGCTTCTCCGCTTGGAAGCACTATAGGCGTGCATTTATGAAATGCTAAATCGCGGAAGCGCTTTGCTGCTTGTATTGAGAGCACAAATGGAAGCTGCCATTGGTAGCTATCGCGTAGCTTCATTACCGAAGGGATGTTGGGGTCTTGATCCACAGCAACAAGATCAGAGCCTGTGAACATAACGTTGCCATCTATGAGCACCTCAAAGCGGCCCTGCTTCTTTATCAAAGACTCTATGCGTTTAACTTCTTCTGGCTCTGTTTGCCTCACAACCACAAATATGAATTCCCCTTCGGTAGCATACACTCTAACATCCTGCAAGCCGCTCCAGTTGAGCCTGCTTTCAATAATATTCGATACCTCTTCAATATTATCTACCTTTTCAGCAAGGTGAATCTGGAACATTGTTCCGCCTTCAAAGTCTATTCCAAACCTTACACCTGTAAATATGAATAGAAATGCCGCTAACAAAATCACGCATATCAAAAACCATATCCGCCAGCTTTTTATCAGCTCGGATGTTTTACTCATACAAATCACTTAACATGCTTTCTACCTTTTCGCTCTACATACCATAAAAGCAATGGTGCGTTCATAAACCATGTTGAAATAAGGTCACCTAAAAGCCCGAAGAGCATAGCTGAAGCTATGCTAAAAACTATATCGATTGCCCAAATTACAGAGAAAAAAGTCATTATTATAACCGCAACTAAAGTGGTGCCTGTCATAGTAAGACCTGTTTTGAGCGAATCTCTTGCGCTTTCGCTTAATGTGCCTGCGCGCTTAAATAACCTTGTTGTAAGCATGATGTCTGTGTCCACAGAATAACCAACAAGCATAAGCAATGCTGAAACTGTTGCTAATGAGAAAGGGATTCTGAAAATCGCCATAAACGCTAACGCTGTAAGTATATCAAACGTTGCAGCAGCGATTATTGCAAGCGACGGAACAACTTCCCTGAAGAAAGCGAATACAACGATTATTATTGCTATCGCAGCTATAATGAATACCTTTAAGGCGTGTTCCCAGAAGAGCCTGCCAAGCGTTGGTGAAACTTCAGTATGCTGTATTCTATCCTTTTCTTCTTCTGTAAGGCCAAGCTGTGCAACAATTGTATTATCTAATTTTTCACTGAAAGAATCCTTCGCTTTTGAATATGCGTCATTCAAAGCCTTAACGCATTCCTCTGAGTTATTCGGGGCAGTAATAGGGTTCGCAAGCACCATATTGAGTTTCTCAAATGCCTGCTTACATAAAAGCTGCTTTTGCGAGGCGCTTGGTGCTACCTTCGCTTGCTCGATTAGCTGTTTTGCTTCATCGAGCGCTTTATTTTCGCCAAACTGTATCTGCACTCCGCCTTGGAAAGGTATTACTTTGAGTTCTGTTAGGTTAAGGCTACTTAACGCATCCTCTAAGGCGGCTATATCAACCTGTTTATCTACCTTAACAATGATCAGTGTTCCGCCACGGATGTCTATGCCTTTTTCTAATCCAGGATAAACAAATGCGAGAATTGAAAATATAATAAAGAGCAACGCAGGCAATATCATATAGCGCTTGTAATTGCCAGCATAAAACCTGTCAATCACTTCATTTATGCTATGGAACAACGAAATCACCGCAAACAAGCGAAAACGAGAATTAAAGTATATTAATTAAGATTAGTAAATAATTATAAATGTTTCAATAGCCACGAATGGCATAGAGCATGTTCATTAAAGCGTTGCTCTGTTTAAAAATAGCTCTGCTTTTAGATTTATTATGGCGCAACCATTTAGAGCTAAAATATTGCCAAGCGCAGAAACTCTCATAGATTCCGCTTTAAGGAAAGCAGCCAAAAAGACAGGGATGAAAAAAACAACCAGGGAAAAGGAAAGGGTTAGGGTGCTTACTTTTTACGGCGAAATAGGCAGAAAGCTTGCCTCTGCCCATGATAGTTTGCCTAGAATAAATAAAATGCACGATTTTCAGAAAGAACTTGCAGAGCTCACCATTGGATTGGCAGATTTAAGAAGGGTGCTTGCCCATTTTAGAAAAAGCCGCAAAATAATTGCAAAGCTTAAAAAGGAAACGATATATAAGCTAGAAAATACTACCGCAAACAATGAAATTCGGCGAATTTCAAGGGAATTCTTAGGCAGGGCTATATCGGTAGTAAAAAAGTTGGATAGAAGCATAAGACTGTATAATGAGTATGTGAGAAAGCTTAGGGAGATACCGGATGTAAGATATGATATACCTACTTTGATAATAGCGGGTTATCCCAACGTTGGTAAAACAACATTGCTCAAAACCCTCACAGGTTCTAAACCGAAAATAGCTGCTTATCCATTCACAACAACAAAACTAAATTTAGGATATATGGAAAAAAATGCGATGGAATTGCAGGTTATAGATACCCCTGGCCTTCTTGATAGGAAGCTTAGTGAGAGGAGCAATGTAGAAAGAAAAAGCGTGCTGGCTTTGAAACATCTTGCAAACGCCATTGTATTTATAATAGACCCAACATTAACAAGCGGCTATTCCATAGATGAGCAAGAAAGGCTCCTAAAAGAGATAAAGAAGCAGTTTGCAGTACCTATCTTGGTTGTTATAAGTAAGGTAGATATCGCAAGCGAAGAGGAAATTAAAAAAGCTAGCGAAGTGGCTAAAAAATTGGGGCTTGAGTGCATTTTAAATAGCAGCAAAACACTAAAAGAAAGACTCTGGAATCTTACGACTGAAAGCGCTAACTATTTGCGGAACTAAGCTCTAAAGATTCTTTTAAATTTTTCCCCCATTAAATTATTTTGCTTCGTTGCAGTGAACTGCTTTTTTGAGGTGCAGAACATGAACGAAAAAATAAAAAAGGAACTAAAGGAGGCTCTAGAAATAATGCAAGAGATAATTGATGACCGCACTGTGCCAAGGAATATAAGAAAGGTGGTAAGCGATGCCCTTGAAAAGATTAATAAGGGCAAGCCAACAACTGTGGATTGCTCAATGGCTATATACTTGCTGGACGATATAAGCAATGACATAAATATGCCAGCATATACAAGAACAAGTATTTGGACTGTGATAAGTAGACTTGAAAGTGTTAAAGAACATATAAAGGAGCTTGAGTAAAAGCATGTTGCTAGAATCTCTCCAAAAGAGCCGAATGCAGGAAATAGTTGATTTTGCTAGCGATAAGAAGCTCATAATTGACAAGGATGCTATTGAGATTCTAGCAAAGCATGATGACTGGCGCGGTGTTTTAGAAGATATGATCGGGAAAAATATCTTTTTTGTAACAAGGGAAATCATAGAAAAACGAATTCATCACACAAAAATTTCATTAGTTGAAGCGAGCGGCCAAGCTGAGAAGAGCTCTGAAAAAATGAGTCCAAAATATTGGGCACCAAGATTTAGAATAATGAAGGAGCATGATGTTACAGGTAAAAGCTACACTGAAGGCACAGTGCAGGATTTCGTTAAACTATTTAGAGATAAGTTCTTGACGCTCAAAAACATACTTGAGCAAAGGCACACATTAAGAGCTAAGCCCATCAAAAGATTAAAATATGTGAGAGATAAAGAAGAAGTAGAAATTGTAGGGATGGTCTATAGAAAGTGGGAAACAAAAGCGGGGCATCTTGCTTTAGAGCTTGAGGACCTTGAAGATAGGTGCGTTGTTGTAATACCAAAAGATGACAGATATCTTGAGAATGATAAGGGAAAGATAATGCTAGATGATGTTATAGGAGTCAGTGGTGTTAAGATAAATAAAGATATGGTTATTGCAAAAAGAATCTTCTGGCCTGATCTGCCGCAAAGGACGCCTAAGTTATTGAAAAAAGAGGTTTATGTAGCGAGCATATCGGATATGCATGTGGGAAGTAAGCTGTTTTTAGAGAAAGCCTTTCAGCGATTTGTGGAATGGATAAATGGCAATGCTGGCTCAGATGAAGATAAAAGGATGGTTAAAAAAATACGATATCTCTTTGTAACTGGTGATAATGTCGACGGCGTCGGCATCTATCCAAAACAGTATGATGAGCTTAATATAAAAAATGTGAAAGAGCAATACGAAGTATTCTCAAATTATATTCTTCAGATACCAGAGAGAATTCAAATATTTATAATTCCCGGGCAACACGACTCCGTGAGATGGGCAGAACCACAGCCGGCAATTCCTGAAAAGCTTGTGCCAAAGCTTTATGAAGCTGAAAACGTGCATTTGTTAGGTTCACCAAGCTGGGTTGAAATTGAAGGATTAAAAGTGCTGTTATATCATGGCTCTTGCTTACACGATCTATTTTCTAATATTAGCGGCTTGAGCTATGAAAAGCCACAATATGCAATAATAGAACTTTTAAGGAAGCGCGATCTAATGCCTGCTTACGGATTAAAGCAACCATATGTGCCTGAGCAAAGGGATTTGGTTATGCGAATTATCGGGGTACAACTATAGTAAATAATAGCACCTGGCAGGATAGAACAGATTATCAAATAAGGCAGGGGCATATACCTACGCCAGGAATTGTGCCTGTGATAAATTTGAAAAATAGGATGATATTTGAAAGACATTTCTTGGTGTCCTGATGGAAATTATCGCCAGCGAGGAAGTTAAAAAATACTACGAAACCGTGGAGCAAAAAGTAAATAAGCTCCTAGGCATAGCTAAAGAAGCGAGAGCTAAAGGCTACGATTATGCAACAGATATTGAAACAAAGCCGGTAAGCGATTTGGCGGATAGAGCAGAAACGCTTGTAGGCCCAAAAGGGGTTGCAAAAAGATACAGAGAGCTTATAGAAACCACTACTGGTGAAAACAAAAGAATAAGAGTTATATTCCAAATATTTGAAGAAATAATAAAGCAAAAGTGGTGTAAGATTCCGAATGATGAAAAAAGGATTGAGCAGGCGATAAAAACTGCTCTGGTATTAAACACAGATGGGGTAGTTGTTGCACCTATTGACGGTGTGCCTCAAGTAAAGATATCAAAGAATCCCGATGGCACAAGCTACATCGATATTTACTATGCAGGCCCTATAAGGGCCGCAGGCGGCACATCCCAGGTTTTGCCACTTATTTTAGGTGATTATGCAAGGCACTTGCTAAATTTAGATAGGTATAAGCCAACGAAGGATGAGATAGAACGATATGTTGAAGAAATACAGATATATGATGAGATAGTGAGCAGACAATACAAGCTAACTGATGATGAGATAAGAAAAATAATTGCAGGCTGTCCTGTTTGTATAAATGGCGAACCTACTGAACAAAGAGAGGTATCCGTGCACAGAGATCTGCCAAGGATTCCACACAACAGGATACGTGGCGGTGCCTGTCTGGTGATAAGCGAGGGCTTAGCATTGAAAGCTAGGAAAGCGCTCAAATTGGCTTCGATGTTTGGCCTTGATTGGAGCTGGCTTGAGGATATAATAAAACATGAGAAATCGGAAAGCATTGGTGGAATAGAGCCTTCATATAAATACCTTAGTGGAACCGCTGCCGGCAGGCCGATACTGAGCTATCCCTGCGAAACAGGTGGTTTCAGACTGCGCTATGGAAGGACCCGTGCAACGGGTATAATGGCAAAAGCTATGCATCCGGCAACCTTGGAGCTTTTAGATGGGTTTATTGCAATAGGAACGCAGATAAAAGTGGAAAGGCCTGGTAAAGCGGGTGTTGTAACAGCATGCGATGAAATCGAAGGCCCTATTGTGAAATTAAAGAGCGGCGAGGTAAGGCAGATAAATTCTGTCGAAGAAGCTCGCTTATTGAAGCCACAGGTAGAAAAGATTCTCTTTCTTGGAGATTTGCTTATACCTTATGGGGATTTTAAGTATAGCGCAAGTCCGTTAGCCCCAGCAGGCTACAATGAGGAATGGTGGGCATTAGAGCTCAAAGAAGCGGTAAAGAAAGCAGGCGCCAAGCAAAAGGGCATTGATTCACTTATAAAAGACCCAAAAAAAATCTCATTTGAAGATGCATTGAAGCTTTCCGAGAGATTCGACATTCCATTGCACCCAAGGTTTACGCATTATTACAAAGCTTTAACAAAGGATGAGCTAAAGAAGCTCATAGAAGCCGTTAGCGACGCTGAAAAGGTTGACGATGAGCAAGAATTTAAGCTGGTTTTCGATTCGCTTGATGTTAAGCAAGCTCTCGAAAAAATTGGCATGCCCCACCGCGTTGAGAACGGCAAGGTTATAGTGCTCAACGAAGATGCTAAGGCTGCTGTTAAGCTTCTTGGCAATAAGGAAGACCTCAAAAAAATACGGATTGAAGAGGAAAACGACATATGCCAGATTATAAGCAAGCTTTCGGGAATAAAAGTTAGGGATAAAGGCGGCACATTTGTGGGCGTGCGTATGGGCAGACCCGAGGCATCTGGCGAAAGAGAAATGAAGGGAAAGCCCCACACGCTATTCCCAATAGGCAACTATGGAGGCAATACAAGAAGCATAAATAAAGCAATGCAGATATCAGAAAAAAATAATGGTATAGAAATAGAGGCTGCTACATTTAAATGCCCAAAATGCAAAGAGGTTACGCCCTTTTATTATTGCTACAAATGCAATACAAGAACTATTGCAATTAGATTTTGCCCAAAATGCAAAACAGAAACCACAAAGCAAAGGTGTGCGCGCTGCGGTACAGAAACAAGGGCGTTTTCGAGTAGAAAGGAACGTGTTGACCTGCTTGTTAGGAAAGCCTCTGAGAGACTGGGTATAAAAATACCGGATATTGTTAAAGGCGTTCGCGGTCTAATGAGTAGCGATAAAATTGCTGAGCCTATTGAAAAGGGGCTCCTACGAGCAAAGCATAATCTGCATATATTTAGAGATGGTACAATCAGATACGAGCTAATAAACGTGCCAATAACACATTTCAAGCCAAAAGAGATCGGTGTAAGTGTGAAAAAACTTAGGGAGTTGGGATATAACAAAGACATTAATGACAAGGAACTTATAAGCGAGGAACAAATAGTTGAGATATTCCCTCAGGATATAATTATACATAACAAAGCGGCAGACTTTTTAGTTGGAGTTGCAAGGTTTATAGATGACGAGCTAGAGAAGTTTTATGGGCTAAAGCCATGCTATAATATAAATAAAAAAGAGGATCTTATTGGCGAGCTTGTCCTTGGTTTGGCGCCACATACATCAGCAGCAATTGTTGGTAGAATAATAGGTTTTACTAAAGCGCGTGCGTGCTTCGCTCACCCTTATTTCCATCAGACAAAGAGGCGCAACGCAGATGGTGACCAAGACTCGATAATGTTGCTTATGGATGCGTTGCTCAATTTTTCACATGCGTACTTGCCAAGCTCGCGTGGGGGCAGAATGGATGCACCTCTAGTATTTACAACCGTTTTAAGGCCAAATGAAATTGACACTGAAGTATATGAGATGGAAACATGCTGGGAGTACCCATTAGAGTTATATGAAAAGAGTCTCGAGTGTGCACCAGCGGATGCTGTAAACATAGAAAGGGTTGAACATAGATTAGGTAGTGAAAAACAGTATTCTGGTTTTGGCTATACTCATGAAACCTCTGGGTTTGCGAATGGTCCGGAATATTCTACTTATGTAAAATTGAAAACAATGGAAGATAAAATAATTTCTCAGGCAATGCTACAAACTAAGATAAGGGCGGTAAATACGAAAGACGCTTTAACAAGGGTTATAGAAACGCATTTATTGCCAGATATTATAGGAAATACGCGTGCTTTTAGTAGACAGCAGTTTAGGTGCACAACTTGCAACACTAAATATAGACGCATGCCTCTTACTGGCAAGTGCCTAAAGTGCGGGAAAGATACAATTATTCTAACCATCGCAAAAGGCAGTGTTGAGAAATACCTAGAAATAGCGAAAAGGGTTGCTAATGAATATGAGCTAAGTGATTACCTGAAGCAGAGGATTGAGCTTATAGAGGAAGAAATAGGCTCGATATTCAGAAATGAAAAGGCCGTGCAGAAATCGCTTGGTGAATTTGCCTAATTATCCACGAAGAATAGAAAAAATAAGGACGAGAAGTACTAAAACTAATATAACAATTTGCACATTTCTATTTTTGAGAAGTTTGTAGATGAATCTTCCCAAATCCTTTACAAGCTCTTTAAAGTAATAAAGCCAGCTGCTTGGCTTCTTTAAATCATTTATTGTTTCCGCAAACAGTGTTGAAATTTTTGCCTTAGGTTTTTCGCCAATAAGTTCAGCTGAAAACGCATCGATCTTAAAAGTTCTTTTTTCTGGCACAGTCAAGTGTATTTCAAAAAAAGGCCAGTAAACGGTGCTTGAACGCAAGCATTCCACGTTTTGCATAGGTACTTCATATTTATGGGAAACCATTATTTTCGCTATGCGCTCGGCCTCTTCTAAGGTAACTTTCGGTTCAAGCTCAATATACTCTGTGCTCTCATCTATTTCGGTAAGAGTTCCTTTTAAAGGAACGTCAAAAAGGATGTTGCTATCAACCGCATCAAAAGCAACATTAAGTTTTTTGTACTCTTTAACAATATTATTTTCTGTTTTATAAACGAGGAAGGTAAAAAAATAGAAAGGGGCAAAAATCAGCTTTTCACCATCTTTCGTTATTGGTTGCCTGTAGAAGTTCCGTAAAAGCTTTACGGCTTGCTCGAGTTTGAGGGATGGGGGCAAACAAGGAAGATTAAGCTTTATCATTTAAAGCCCTGTTACGCCTGGATTCTTTTCTTTATTATCTTTACTTTACTTGGAGTAATCAGAATCCTATCATGCGAGATCCTTGCAATGTCACCATCTATTTCCATAATCTGTTCTTTTATTTTGGTTACAAGCTCCTTGAGCTTCAATGCATTCCTTTTTGCCAAGGCCTCAATATTAAGAAGAATTATATTTCCTTCCTTGGCTTCCTTTATAACACGTTCAGCATCTTCTGGCGAAGTCAAACTTAGGGGTTTTACAAATGCATCAACATCCTCATACATTGTTTCTTCTTCAACGTCCAAGGAGTTCAAGAATTCTTCAATGTTTATTGGTTCTTCCCTCTTAAATACCTTGTCTAAAAAAGCCAAAGTTATCACCTCTTAGCAATATGTGCTGTTACTATAATATTTCCTTATACATTATTTTAAGTTTAACGTTTATTATGCACGCTCGCAAAGCTATTTGAATTTCAAACTGTTTAGTATTTTATTTGTTATTCAGCAAAAACTATATGAGGGTTATGCCAAACCTATTTGAGGGCAAGATTAAAGAAAGTAGCATATTTCTTAACAGGGACATAATGCTGCCATCTTATACGCCAGAACGGCTACCATTTAGGGAAAAGCAAATAGAAGAAATGGTTTCAGTGCTTAGCGCAGCTGTAGATGACCACAAGCCGGACAATCTATTTCTTTATGGGAAACCTGGCACAGGCAAAACTTCTTGCACGAGACATGTGCTAAATCAACTTGATGAATTTGTTCGTGCAAAGGGCCTAGCAGTGAAAATAGTGTATATGAACTGCAGGCATTACAATAGCAAATATAAGGTTTTGAGCAGGATAGTGCAGGGGCTTTATCCAGATAGAGATTTTATAGGCTATAGTGGCACATTCATCTACGAAAACCTCTTAAAATACTGTAAGGAAAACGCTTGCAGACTGATAATAGGGCTTGACGAAATAGATAAGACTAAGGACCTTGATGAGCTGATCTATGCGCTAACGCGCGCGAACGACGAACTTCAGAACTCATCCATAAGTATTTTGGGGATAAGTAACCAGCTTATGTTTAAAGACCGCTTGGATCCGCGCACTAAAAGTTCGCTTTGCGAAAGAGAACTTGTTTTTCCGCCCTACAATGCTGAAGAGCTTAGAGCAATATTAAAAGATCGTGTGAAAATGGCTTTTAAACCAGATGTGGTAGAAGAATCTGCAATAAACCTTGCTGCAGCTATTGCGGCCCAAGAATCTGGTGATGCTAGAACTGCGGTAATGCTTATGCTTCGAGCCGCCGAGATAGCAGAGCAGGGAAACCATAGTAAGGTTACAGATAAGGAAGTGAAAAAAGCTAAAGAAAGGGTCGAGGAAGAGATTGTGATGGATATGATCTGTAGCTTGCCAGAGCAGCAGCAGCTTGTTTTGTATGCAATAGCAAGGCTCACAACAGATAAAAAAGGGATTAAGAAGTTGAGTAATGAGGAATGCGTTCTTTGCTCTGGCGAGGTTTATGATGAATACAGAAAAATTGCAGAAAAGGTAAAAGCTAGCAGCGTTAGCATCAGGTGGTTCCAAGAGTATATAAATGAATTGGAAATGTACGGGTTGCTACTAACAACAAACTCAGGGAAAGGATTTAGGGGCCATACACGGCTAATTAAGTTAGGTTTTGATGGGGAAAAGATAAGAAGCATACTGGAAAAACATCTACTTGCATAACAGTGCTACCGTTTTCAGACTATTTCTAATGAGGTGTATTACAAGCGTAGTTCTCCCAGTTGAAGCCCCATTGCTCAGCAATTCGGGCTTTTGCTTGCTCAAGCTGTTCTTCTATCTTCTGCTCATTCCAGAAGAAAATATAGTTGTTTTCCTCTGGAGCCACATTGGCATATTGCGGAGCTGTGCAAACAAGCCCATCTTTCATCAGATTGAGCACATCTTGCACTTTCTGTATACGTATCGCTGTTTCTAAACTTAATGATTCAGTAGGCTGTCTACTTAAGTCATTAGGCGATGCGAAGATTGAAAGGTTATTTGCGCAGGCGCTGGACAAGGTCATCATCTGGTTATAGGGCAGATAGAATATTGTACTCATGAAGATGCTCTCGTTGTTTGCTACATTTGGCCAGCGGAACCCAAAGGCTGGCAAATGATACTCACTTATGGCACAACACTCATTAAATGAGCTCGCTGAATTATCTGGAGCTTTATATGGTAAGGCATAGCCGTAAAAATCACCACAGCTCAAACCTGGTGATGTTGCAATACCTGTCCAATAACTCATGCTGCTTAAACTATCGCCAATGACATTATCACCAGCGTAGAGCTGATAGAATGCCTCTGCAATATTATCATTGCTCTTGATTCCCATTATCACGGGTGTTGCCTGGCCGGCATAGAGTTGTATAAATCTATCCACAAGATTTATTTCAAATACTCTGCCGCGAGAATATATATTAAGCTGACTGAAATCACGATAAACACTTGTTGTATACTTATCTCTGCCGCCGCTTGCTTGTGTGTCAATAGGAGAATCGTCGGCTACATTAAGCACTATTGGATCATCATTATTGGTAAAGCCTATACCATAGTCTTTTCTTTCTACTTTGCCATCTTCATCTTCGCGCATTGTTCCTACCAATCCGTTGAAGGGCAGGAAATAGAACGGTGAATAAGGTACATCTACACCAACATCATGTATCTTTTCAAATCTAACCTTGATTCTTGCTATGGGCTTTGATTCCTCGAAGAAATCATACTCTTCAGCTTCAAAGTTGAAATCAAGCGTGACGTTATATAGGCCACTCGTTATTTCTCTAGGCTCAAATGTTAAGCGCTCCGGGTCTGCAAAGTAAATGTGCCATGGAGTGGGCTCAGAAGTAAACCAGCTCGGCGCTGCAAAGAACCCATGTGTATAGAAGTAAGCAAAGTCCTTTTGGAAGTCTTCTGAGTAGTTATCACCTATTAAATAGGCTTTGAAGCTTTTGTACTGTTCTAACCCTGCGAAGTCTCCCTGGTTTGCAAGCTCTTCTATTCTATGCAACTTCTGCGCAAGCTCTATTGCAAACTGTGTTGGATCACAATAGATAAAATCATTACCTAGCTTTTTGTCACATTCATCTATTCCAACAGCAGCATTGCCTGTGAACTCCCAAGAGAGCTTAATTTTTGGCAATGCAGCTTCCCCGGTTAGGCCAAGCATGCCATCCGGCCCTATGCAAAAGTTTTGATCGTACAAATCAAGTTTAATGTGGAACTTATCACTTCCAATATTAGCAATTTGCAAAGCTACTGGTTGCCAGTTAGTTGCAACTTTATCGCTAGCGCCATATAAATCCGTATATTTAACTTCTAACCCAAGGTCATATTCGCCTGGGGTTATATTTGAAATACGTTGAGTAATTTTAAGAGTCTCATAGGGATACAGAAGTATACCCTCTGGCGGATTCGGCGGAGTCGGTTCTGTTCCAGAACCAACTACGATAGTTTTCATTGCTTCATCTGTGCTGCCGCTATCATCTGTGACCACAAGCGATATCTCATAAGTACCTGGCTCTTCGAATGTGTGTTCCACAATCGGTCCTTCTGCTGTGTTTCCATCGCCAAAGTCCCAGTCAAACGACACTATATTGCCTGTGCTTGATGTAGCATCAAATTTTCTATAACTGCAGTTAACTCTGTTGGAGAGCTCTTTTCACCTATTGCAATATAACCAACAGTTTCAGCTTTATGGGTTGTCTCGTCGTCCGCAGAATCTTCTTCAGCAATAAAGAATTTTATTGAAGAACTTGTCTTATGTGAATATCTAAGCATACATGAGTCGTCACCGTTTGTTGTTTGCATATCTGCAATTACGATGGGCTCTGAAGCAAACTTAGATTGAAAAGGAACCTCGGTTGCCACATCAGTAACACTTGGAATTACTGAAACCTCTATCCTTTTACCATTAATTGTTCCTCTGCCTGGAGTTATGGCAATGTAATGAATTTCTTCAAGCTTATGCCCCCATTTGAACCATCTGTTTTCTTCTTCCTGAATCTTAGTGATAAAATCGATATCGCCACAAATAAAGACCCAGCTCCCAGGGTAATACTGCGTTCCATTCTTGCATGGATTAAAGTTTCTAGTAACCGCTGGTTCTTCACCATTAAATGTAACTATACTCGTTATCAATACTGGAGTTGATGGAAAGTCTTCTTTAAAACTAACCATTATGCCTCCGTGGTCTGTTTCAAATTTCCCTGCTTCGATCTCAAAACCATTTACAGTATAATGACCCTCTTCTGCAACAAGATATTCTACTTTGTGTGGCATGGAAAGAGCGTTATTTTTCTTCGCCCCCCATTCCTGAAGTTTTATCTCAAAAGCATTTGACATAACGTTTTTTATCCTAACAACAACCATATCGCACTGCTCATCAGCTCTTGTTGTGCAGGATTCTATAGGTTTAGCGACCACTACCGGATTAGAAAAACTTTGGCTTAAGGTTACTGTTTGCCATTCAAGTGTAGCTTCTACTTCACCATATTCAAATTTAAACTCAGAACTGGAACCACCATTTTCTGCACTTGATTTAATGTAAATGAAACCCTGCGCGCTTTCAACTGTTTCAGAGCCGTTTGTAGCAAGTACTTTATAGATGTAGGCACCTACTCCTAATTGTTTCCCCTCATTATTTTTCCCATCCCAAACAAATGTAGTGCCGTCAACAAAGCCACTTTCAAACACCAGGTGGCCTGTTAAGTCCCATATTTTAACATTTATTTGAGCTATTCCGCTGCCTTCTGCAACAAACGTTGTTGTTGAGCCCTGCTCAAAGGGATTTGGTGTAGCTGTAACAGAGCTAATTTCTAAACCCTGTAAAAGGATTTTAAACTGGTGTTTGTTCTTTTCAGGTTCTTTGAAGGATGCCTGCTGTACTCCATTTCCAGGCACTTCTACCTCGCAGCTAATGCCATTGCAACCAGTTGGGTTAATTTCAGTTATAATGGCTGCATGCTCTCCAGTGTTGGTTATGGTCCAAAAGACGGTAGTTTCAAGGGGCGAATCCCTAAACGCCAAGAGTTGATTTGCGCTTCCATTAATTGTGAGCTCTGGATGTATGCAAACTCCATTATAGCAGCCATCACCGCCAGGACAGTCGGCATTTGATGTACAACTGTAATGTGATGGAGCTGGTGAAGGTGAAGTTTCTGGGCTGGGGCTAGGAGATTCTTCAGGGGATGGCTCGGGTGATTCGGTTGGTAATGGAGAGGGAGAAGGGCTTGGGGTTGGACTGGGAGAAGGGGTTGAAGTTGGGGTGGACTCAATAAGCTCAATGTAGTAGTCTGCTTCTGCAACATCAACTTCATGGCAGAATGTAAGGAAGCAGCTGACACTATAGACCTTTCCATGAACTTTGTAAGTACCTGGTGGAAGTTGTTCCCAAGAAGTGTTTGTACCACCCCATGTAAAGTAAAATTCTGTCGAGCCTCCTTCGCCAGCATCTGCTGCGGCACTCCAAACTTTGGCATCGCTTTCATATCGCTTTCATTATAGATTTCTATTATCGCGTGCATTACGTTAGTAGGTGCTTTCAGAGTTATCTTGGTAGAATTGCCGATCTCAAACGGGTTTGGTTCCGCAGAAATATTTAAACTTTGGGCAAATACGCTAGTAAAACTTAGAAGAATAAAAACCAGTGTTATGCTAAGCATTTTTTTCATTATTCACCACCTCCGCTGGCGACGTAATCCTGAATTGTGATGAATGCGTATTCTGTGCTCTG
>JAFCEU010000076.1 GCA_017608995.1 Candidatus Iainarchaeum sp.
GCTGAGCACAGAGCAAAACTAATTAAGGAATACGAGCAAGGTATTGCTTCTTCAAGAGCTAATATAAAGCGCTTTGAAGAAAGCGAGCAGAAGCTTGTAGAGCAGATAAAAAAGCTTGTAGATGAAAGGCTTGCTTTGGATAATAAGCTAAAAGAGCTTGTGGAAATAAAAGCAACAATCTTAAGCGCAAAAGAAAACGCTGTTAGAATTGAAGAGAATAAAAAAAGAATTACCGAGCTAAAAGCGCAGATTCAAAAACTTGAAGAAAAGGAAAAAAGTATTGCAGAGGTAAGCAGAGAAATTGAAAAAGCTGAATTAAAGCTGGAACAGATAAACAAGGAATTGGAAGCGATAACAAAGCTTGAGATTATGCAAAGTAATGAGAAAAAATTGAGAGAGCTTGAAGCAAAGCTAAACAAACTTGCTTTTGATGAGGAGCAAGCGAGGAACGCAAGCATTGAATTTGAAAAAATTAAAGGCAATATAAGGATGCTTGGGGAGAAAATAGCTGACCTAAAAGCTCTTATGCAGGAAAAAAGCGCTCGCAAAAAGGAACTCGAAGGGAAGAAAGAACTTATTGAGAATCTGGAAAGGAAGGTAAAAGTACTTGAAAAACTTGTAGATAAACTTGGTATATTCATAAATGTTCTGAAAGCTACTCAAGCAGAACTAAGAGAAAATCTAATAGAAAATATAAATCAAGCAATGGCAGAGCTATGGCCTAGAATCTATCCTTATGGTGACTATGGGGCATTAAAACTCAGGGCCTCTGACACTTACGAGCTTGTTGTGAAAGTGGGGCAAAGATGGCAGCCAATAGAAGGAATGCTAAGCGGAGGCGAGCGAAGCGCGGCTGCTTTAACGTTAAGAATTGCATTTTCCTTAGTGCTTGCAAGGAATCTGAGCATGCTTATTCTGGATGAGCCAACACACAATTTAGATGAGAGAACTGTTAGTGTTTTATCTGAAATGGTGAAAAATGTGCTGCCGAACCTTGTAGAGCAGATATTCTTAATTACGCACAATAAGGAAATGGAAAAAGCAGCTAGCGCTACGCTTTATTTGCTGGATAGAGATAAAGATGCTCACGGCATAACAAGAGTTGAGATGCTTTCTATAAGGGATTAGCTTGCTTCCTTATTGTCGAGCAGCCTTGCGATAAAACCAGCCATAAGGTTTATTTCAAGCTTTGAAAACGGTAGATTAAGGCTCCTCAGAAACTGCTTATTCTTCTCAAAATCTGAAGAAAACTTATCTGGAAATTTTTCAAGGAAACGCTTTGCCCTATGTTTTATTATCTTCGGGACTGCTTTACCCATAGAACCACCTTAGTTTACCTCAACTCGCTCCACAGCACCATCTGGATAAATACGCAAAACGGACATTGGCAAAACCTTTGACTCAAACTCCTGCTTCGCGATTGTGTAAGGTGTCGCTTCTTTGTTTGGTTTTACTAATGGTGGCGCTCCAAGGGCTAGCTGTAAAGCCCTAGCACCTATAACGCGAGCTCTCTCAAACCTTGTTAAAGAAGCCATAGCAACACCAAGAAAAAGCTAATAAATGTAATAATAAGGAAAGTGAAAGGAAAGAATTAAAAAGCTATATTTTGGCATTGAAATTTGCTGGAAGCCTAAAAAATTTGCTTAGCATTAATTGTTCTTTGCTGATGCTAAGCTCTTCCTTTGCTTTGGGCACAAGTATTTTGGCTTTCTTGGCTGAGCATTCTATCGCGCTTGCGAGCGGATAGTGAAAGAATGGCGTGCTATAATCAAGCATATAGCCCATAGAAAGTGCTACCAAATCTTTGCATAGTTCAATATATAACTTTAGGTAGGCGGTTAGGCTATCTTCTTCAACATATGCTAAGAGGCCGTTGCTCATTAGCGCTTGCTTTTCAGCATCTTTCAATGCATTATTTGCATAAAATAGTTTTTTGAGTATCTCGAGCAGTGCAATCGCAAGCGCTGAACGCTTATTTCTGCATACCCAAAATAAACGCTTTGGCTCTATAATGCTTGCAGAACCATCTTGCTGCAAGCGCAAAGCATCTATAAGGGGTATTGCCTCTATATCATTAGCAAAAAACGGGCCAATAGGATAAGTTGCTAGTGAAAATTCTTTTCTCCGCGAATCCCTTGCAGTTTTATTTACATGTGTATGATGATAATGTTCAGCAAAGCACCTAGCTGAAGAATTGAAGTAGAAACCATTCTGGCTGAATTTTACAAGCACAAGAGAATTAGCAAGCACATTTTCGCTTGCGATAGTAGCTGCCTTGCAGCAATCGCAATTAATAGTTTCAAAGCCGAGGTTGTTTTTTATTGCTGCAACCGCAAAAGTAAATGCCTGCTTATGGAAGTCCGTATAATAAAAATGTTTTTTTGTATAGCTCGAATTTGGACCGCTAAGCGATTTGCCCGAAGCAAACAAAATATTTTCGAGGAATATTTTTGCAATGGAATCTCTTGTAAGCTGCTCTTTGCATTTAATTTGCAATAGATTTGCAAGTGCAACGCTATTTGGGCTTTCTAAATGCTCTGGAATATATGCAAGGATATCGAGCTTTTTTGGAAATTCTTCAATAGAAAAAGCATCATAGTAGCTCCAATTTTTTAATATTAGAAACTGCCTTTCAGGTTCTATAAGAACCGGTCTAAGCGTAGTGGTATTGCAGAGGAAGTTATAAGCGCTTTTTAGTTCTCTGAAGTTTTTGGCACTAATTCTGAATAAGGAATCCTTCTGCATAAAATGTACATCGAAATTTTCTGAGAGAAGTTCGCTTAGTAAAGCACCGCTCTTTGAGTTAGCTCTAAACGAAAAGCTTGGGAAAAACTCATAGTTAAGCTTGATTTTATCGCTCTCTCCTTCAAATTCCACAAGCATTATTCCCTTTGCTTCTCTATACTTTAAGTTAGAGAGATAGTAGGGGGCGGGCATAATAAGGGCACCGCTCCAGGCTTTAAAAAGCCGCTGAAAGAGCAAGGTTCCGCTAAACCACTAAAAAGAGCCAGTATCAATACTTTTTTTAGAGCAGCGCCTCTGTTTCACTATCGCGCTTGGTGATTTTTTCCTCATAGCGCAACGCGGCTTCTTCAAGTGTAATCTCGTGCTTTGAAGGCATCGATTTTCTTTGTCTTACCTTGAAGAAGAGGGGATAGCCAACCGCTTCACCTATTATAAGTGCTTCGCC
>JAFCEU010000077.1 GCA_017608995.1 Candidatus Iainarchaeum sp.
ATCTGAACTATAATCAGTATAAATAGCAACAACTTTAAATCCATTCAAATCCACAGAACCAGTATTTTCTATGCTAACAGAAACAACCTCTGTGCCGCCCTTATCGTAGCTACAGGAAGTAATCGTTACGCCAGCTTCACTACAGTCTATACTCTGGCTCCCTATTTCCTTTGCAGTTGTTGTTTCTTCCACAGCATAGCTATATATCCATGCGAAATAGATAGAACCTATTGCCATGGTTATTAATAATAATAAAAGAGCCCCAATGATGGGGCTTACTCCTTTTTCCATCAAAACCACTTTATTGCCTCATTCAAGAGGTGCAATCTGCTGTTACTGTTAGGTTTGAGTAGTCTAGGGACATTGCTTTTACCTTTGCAGGAGCTTCACTCAAGCCGCTTATTGTTACCTTCGCTGTGGCTCCAGCCGCCATATTCAGATCTGTTTCATCTTGGGCTTTCGCTGTACTTCCGTCAGAATTTATTGCAAAGAATCTGAACTGATTCAAATCTATCTGCCCAGTGTTTTCAAGCTTTACTGTCAGAGTGCCTCCGCTATATGTGCAGCTAGTAATTTCGAAGCTACCTTTAGCAGCCATGCTTTCAGTCACTTGTCCTGCCTCACTGGTTGTTTTGCCTGCAAACCCTGTAACCCAAGTCCAGATTATTGCCCCTACACCAACTGCTACTAATAGGAGCAGCACCGTTGCAATCAATGGGCTTACACCCTTGGAATTCAGCTTCACCTTATATCACCTCACTTTTCTAAATTTAATATTCGCACATAAGTTACGCTAACATTATTTATAAAATTTTGCATTTTAGGAGCAATCTGTACTCACTGAAAGATTTGGGCAATCGGTCGAATAAACTTCGACGCTGCTTGGGGTATTTGTAATATTGCTAACTGTGATTGAACCCATACCGCCCCTGTCTTCGAGATCAACATTATTGTTATCACTCACGGTTACGTTTCCAGCAGAATCTTTTACTACCACCCTGAAACTGTTTAAATCAATATCACCCGTATTCTTAAGCCAGAGGGTTACTGTTTGCGATGAGTAGCTGCAGGAAGTAACTTCAAAGCGCCCTTTTGCACACATTTGTTTGGTCACTTGCCCAGCTTCGCTAGTTGCTTGTCCAACAAAGCCTGTTGTCCAGACCCAAACAATTGCACCGATTCCAACCGCGACCAAGAGCAACAATACAGCTGCAATCAAAGGACTGACACCTTTTGTATCCATTGTTTCACCTCACCAAAATAAACCACACTTTAATATAAATATCTTGTGTTTTTTATACTTTTCGATATTGTACCACGCTCTGGATAAAAGAGTAATCTTTTTATTTAGGTAAATCATTATTAAAATAGAATGGGCTGCAGGAAAAAAACTTTTTATCCACAACTAGCATTATTCATCATTTCCCTAATGGCCCTTTTGACTAATGGATTTTCCGCTGCCCCTTCTGTGATCTTAGATACACCGAACGGAAACCAGTATCTCTCTGGAGATTATAATATTGGTTTCTATGCTAGAGATCTAGATATTGAGAGCAACGCAGATGGTACGCTCTGGATAGATATTTATTATTCGAGTGTTCAGTATGGTTTTAGCAATGCAATTGTAAGCGATGGGAATCTTTTCAACAGCTCGGTTTTCACCTGCGAAGACTATAACTTTGCCGATTACACTTATTGTACCTACACCTGGAGTACAACAGGCATACTTGATGGCAACTATTACATAGATTTGAACATTCACGATGATACAGATTTAAATGGAATAGACTCAAGCGACTCAAGCTTTATGATCGATAATACAGCTCCAAGCACTAGCGATAACGCACCAGCAGGCTGGCAAACAGAATCATTTACAGTTACTCTCACGTGTTCAGATACAGGCTCTGGCTGTTCAGCTACATATTACCGCATTAATAGCGGCAGTTGGCAAACAGGCACTAGCGTTACAATAAGCGAAGATGGCAACCATAGAATAGATTATTACTCAGTTGATAGAGCAGGAGCAACAGAATCAATAAACACTACCTATGCTGCTTTAAGAGCAGGAGGCCATACTTTCACTGTAGGCCTGCTCCTGGATGGAAACTACCGCAACTATACAATGTACATCCCAGGTTTCATAAACGGAGAAACAGTTGACAGTGTTGCTACACAAACGATCACAGCAGGGGGCAATATAGACTACGCAAGCTTTGAAAAGGACGATAACCTATTTGCATTAGTTTCAACAGGCGCCTGCAACGAAGTTTCTATAACCAATGTAAGCCCAAATGTATTCAATCTCTATATGACACACTCTTGGAGACCAAATTACCGCAAAGAGTTTTATTTAGTATTTAGCAGGGGAAACCACTATGAAATAGAAAAGAACAGAAGGGCAATAACCAATGGCACATTCTTAAACCGCGTGCAAGCAGTATTTGGCTATCCAGCAAAAAGCGATTATGAGATAATCCTCGGCCTGGATTACTACAACTCAAGCATAGATATAAATGGCAACATCCACCTAGGCCCGGGCTACCATTCTCTAATAATAGAAAACCAGGGAACGAGATTTATTGCAGCCTTTCCGACAAAAGGGCCAGCACTTCTTTTGTTGAAAGTACCTTAACCATTGATTGTCTTTTCAGTGCTTTGTCGTTAGACCATAGCGGCAATGCAAATTTCATTGCAAGTGCTAAATATTGAACATCACCAACATCTGGCGAGTGTCGTTTTGCTAAATCAATGTACTCTTCGAATTCGCTCAATGGTCTGAACTGCACTACTGCTTTTACAAGTTCTGCTGTGAGCTCAAACTGTTCATTTTTCAGGCGAAATTTTCTCATAATCTCTTTTTTGTGCTTTATCAGTTCTTTCAGCAAAAATTCAGGTGAAAAAAGGGTCACATTTCCCGAAAGCACAATATCTCTAGCTTTTGATTTGGCATTAAAAAAAGAAAATATAATATTTGCGTCAACAACCAGAAACATCTATATCAGGCCTTTCCCCTTAAGTTCCTCTGCACCAGCACTTTTGAATTTCTTTGAAAACTTCACAAGCTCTTTATCATTTATCGTTTTTGCCCCTGCCATAAGTTTGTTGAACAGTTTAATTAGCATTTTCCTTTTTGCCTCCTGCTGCACGAATTCGTTCAGCTTGCGTGCTATCTCAGTTTTATCTTCTTCCAGCTCTTTCGGAATCGGTATAACAACTTCGCCCATGAGTCCACCTATAAAATAATTGTCAGATATTTAAATAAGTATTTCTTTTAAAAAGCATAATGAAACAGTAAACAACCGCACAGCAATAGGAATAAGCACAGGCTAGAATTTATTTCCATACCTTTCCCAGATTTTTTAGTCTCTGCAAACCATTTTTGCAGAGGAGCAGTATTTCCTGCACTTCAAATGCCTGATGAGAATTCGTTAACCCAATTAACCCATCAAAAAGTTAACAATCGTTAACCAGTGTTAGCCTCAGGGATATAAAACTGAATGAATTATACAATGGAATCATTGCTGCGATGGCAGGTCTCTGAATGCTGTATGGGCATGGGCGGATTCGAACAGGATCTCTCGGACATCGGCCGAGTGCTCTGCCACTGAGCCACACGCCCAACAAAATTGGAGGGAAATATTATTTATTGCTTTTTATCCCATGCAATGTAGAAACCGTTTCTTCAGATCCTGTAACATCTGCTTTTTTCACACTCCGTCTCCATAACCAGCATACTCAATGCTGTCCAGCAGCGCGAAGCACCTGAATTGATGGCGTGTGAAAATGGTGCTCAGTTGGTTCAAGGGTGGATTTGGCAAATAAGGAGCGCGAACGGATTTTTACATCTTTGGATTTAATTTAAGATACAATACAGCGACAATACAACGCGATGAATCAACGGAACTCAGCTCAGAACCCTTTTAAAAACCATTAATGCAAATTCTAATTATGCAGGCATTTACAAACAGCATAGATAAAGCAGTGGAACTTATAAAGGGCTGTGAAGAAAGAAGAAAGAAACTTGCTTCAAAACTTTCAGAATTGGCGAAAAATTTTGAAAGCAAAGAAGCTGTAGAAAAAAACCTTATTCTGCCCGTGGAAAAAGCAACCCTGAACGAAACAATAGCGGGCGTAGATTCGGGTTTTGTAAGCACAAGCCTGCTTTCCATTGAAATTGTGCTGGTTAGGGCAATCGCCGCAATCTTTGAGTATAAAAACAGCAGGCTTGAAAACGCTTACTACTGGCCGGAAACAATATCGTTCCCAGAGCCGATAATAACAGCAAGAGCCCTGCAAAAAGAGGATATAGGCACAAACAAGAGTTTGCAGCGCTTACTGAAGGAAATTGGTCTAGCAACAGAAGTTATAGAGCGCTTCAAACCGGATTTCTGCTTTTTGGATGGTTCCATAATACCGCAGCATGCAGATAAACCGAGAAATAATTCCCGCATAAAACCCCTTTATAAAGACGTTATAAAAGCCTTCGAAAAATTGTATTGCACAGCAGAAAAGAATGCGTGCACGCTTGTTGCCTGTGTTGAGGATTCGAGAGGCACGCGCTTGCAGGAGATTCTTGAGCTTGGCAGCGCAGAAAAGGACATAAGCTATGATGTTATTTTGCTCAACTATCTGCTCAAAGAGGGGCAGCGTTCATTTGCATTTCCCTATGCTAAAAGCGCTCGCGAGCATCCAGTACTGAATGATTTCAGTAAAGAATATGCAAACAGGCTCTATGCATTTTATTTGAGAGCAAGCGATTACGATATGCCCTTGCGTGTGGAGTTCCTTTCTAATGCAAGCGATAGAGAAAAACTAAAAGAGGAAATCAACAGGGTTGCAAGTGTAACATATGCTCTTAGCTCGGGGCATCGTGAATACAGCTATCCAACAGTGCTTCTCGAAGCAGATTTGCACGCTAAGCTGAAGCAGGAAGAAATAAATGCTGTTATGGACAAAATATATTGCAAGCTTCAAACACGTTTCAATACCTTTTTGAGGAGAAACAGAAGGCCTTTTAGGTGATATTATGGTCAGCGAGTATGTTGGCACTGTTATTTCAACCCCAAATTCACCAAGCCCCGCTAATGTAGATTTTGTTGTTACAAAAGGCATTGTGCATAGAGGGCAGTTTGTTGAGATAAAGCATGCTGAAGGAACAATGCTTGCTTTAATAACCAATGTAATAAAAACAAACAAGTACTTCGAAAGAGCTGATTCAATAAAAGAATTTGAGGCAAGAGGCAATGCGATATTTGAGCAGTTTCCAACTGCTGAGTGGGAATACATTGTTGCTAATACAAGGCCTTTGGGTGTTTTTACAGCTAGCGGTGTGAAGAGGCCAAGCACGCCGCCCTCGCCAGGCACAAAAGTGCACTTAGCTAACACAGAGTTGCTAAAGAAGTTCTATGGTTTTGATGATAATGGTTTACATCTGGGAAAAGTAGAATTCCATGATTTGGATGTTAAGCTCAATCTAACACGCTTGTTAAAAAAGCACCTTGCGGTTTTAAGTATCAGTGGTGCTGGCAAGTCGTATGCAGTGTCCTGTCTTATTGAAGAACTTCTCGATAGAAAAAAAGAGCATGGAAGAATCGAATACTCAAGCTTTGCAGAACCAGCAAAGAAGGGCTTTACTGATTATAGCGATAGAGCTTTGGTTGTGAAAGGAAATCAGATAAGAATCGGCGTTCCAAATTTAAGCATAAGAATTCTCTCAGGTATAATCCCCGGGCTCAGCTTAACTCAGCGCAGAGAGCTTAGCAGAATTTTAGCAGAACTGAAAAAAGATATGAGAGCCGGCAATGGCCCCTTCGATTTCGCAAAGGTGAAGCAAGCGATAGTTGATGATTCTGAGATTAAAAGCAACACAAAGGCAGCATTGCTTGCATGGCTTTCAGAGCTTGAAAACATGCATCTTTTCGCTAAAATGGATCTGCCAAGTATTCGTGACCTAGTTATGCCCGGTAAGCTCGCAGTAATTGACCTTTCCGATATAATAGATGTTAAGAAGAAGCAGATAATTGTAAGCTATTTTGCTCAAAAAATGTTTAGTGAGAGGCGCAAAGCAAGAATACCGCCCTTTTTACTCGTAATAGAGGAAGCGCACCAATTCGCATCGGAGAGGGCTTCAGAAGAGCAAGCAATTTCTCGAGAAATAATAAGAACAATAGCCCGTGAAGGCCGCAAGTTTGGTGCCTCTCTCTGTTTGATTTCACAAAGGCCCGTGCAGCTTGATACAACTGCATTGAGTCAGTGCAATACAAAGCTGATTTTACGAATCACAAATCCTTACGATTTGAAGCATATTGCTGAGTCAGCAGAGGCAATAGATCAGAGGAGCATGGATATGATTACTTCGCTTCAGGTGGGCGAAGCACTTATAATAGGTGAAGCGGTTGGCTATCCCCTCTTCTTCAAGGTAAGACAAAGAAAATCGATG
>JAFCEU010000078.1 GCA_017608995.1 Candidatus Iainarchaeum sp.
TTTAAAAAACATTTTATCGGCAACTTTTATATCGTATAGTTTGCGAATTTTTGCCCCGGTAGTGTAGCGGTTAAGCACCCTGGCCTTTCAAGCCAGTAACCCGGGTTCGAATCCCGGCCGGGGCATCCGATATTTTTTATATTCAAAATTTAGAAACATTAAATTTAAATACCGCAAACGCATAATTTTTTAGATGCCTGAGCTTGATTACCTGAATTATACAAACTGTTCGCCATACAAAGAGATTCTTCTAGTGCTTGCTGTAAAAAGAGCTCTAAATCCGCACGAAGTTTTTGAGCACGTGAAGGAAAGGCTGCCTTATGCAAACATTGTTGAAGTGAAGAACGCACTGTTTGAATTAGAGCTGCATGGGCTGCTCATGAATATAAACAACTGCTTTACAATAGCAGAGGAATGGCTTCGCAACTTAGTGCTTTTTTTGAATGAATTTGAGGAGCTGGAGAACAGCTTAACGAAGTACAACGCAATGCTTCAGCAAAAATTTGCAGAAGAGAAAAAGTAAGGGATGTGAAAAAGCAAGGTTTTTAAAGGCAACGCACCACAATAAATTTTTTAATCGCTAAAGCTTATTTTCTTAAGGGGGCTAAAATGAAACACAATAAGCTCACTAAGAAGGCAATGGAGTTGCTAGAGGACTTCGAGATAGGCGCAAGCCTGCTTGAGATAAAGAGAGAGGCAGATGAGTGGCGTAAGCGCATTTATAGAAGTGTTAAGGTGTGCAAGCTCCCAAACTGGAATTTAATCTAATTGGTGAACTGCATGGGCACTCGTTCAAAGGACAGCTCGAGATTTAAGAAAACCAAAGCACAGCAGAGATGGAAATGGAAAAAGAAGAAGTACAGGCGAAGAAGACGTAAGCATCGCTATTTGAGGCAGAGAGCTAAGTCATAAATATTTTTCTATTTGCATGCTCTCTATTTTTGTTTCTCTTTTTTAATTAATGTTAAAATAGAGTGTAGAGAAGAAGAAATCCTAACATGAAAAGAAAACTATGCACGTAAAGCAATCTGTAGATCAGTTTGTAGCTCTTAACATTGTCCACATTCTTCGGATTCTTTAGCACATGCAGATAGTAAGGAAATGGTAAAGCAGAGAAGAATGCTAAAATAAGGTAGCGCAATGGCAATGCACCAATACCTGAAATCTTAAGGATGCTGTTTGCGCATGCAAAGAAAAATGAAAAGATGCTTATTGCTAAAGAAGCATAGAATACTGGCTTCAGCTGATCGCCATACAAAGCAACGCTGCTCTTATATTTTCTATTTTTATCGTGCTCTTCGCTCATCAATCTGTAAAGTCCGTAGCCACCGAATTGCAAACCAAGAATGAAAAGCAACGCTAATGGCGGAGCATTTAAATGTGGAACAAAGAGCGTCCAGCCAGCATAGAAGCGAAAGATTGGATTAACCAAAGAACCGGAGATTAGATCAACTATCGGCCTCTTTTTGAAGTTGAATGGTTTCATTGTGTAGAGAATCTGATTTATTAGCATAGCCAATAGGCAGAGAATAAAAAGGAAATTTTTCGTTGAGGAAGCGATTAAAAAGCCGAGGGAAAATGAAATCGCTATTAAAGAGAATGAGAGGAGCAACGCGAAGCTTGCTGGAACCCTTCCAGAAGGGATTGCTCTTATCTTCTTTAAAGGATGCGCTGCATCTTCGAAGCGATCAGTATAATCATTTAGCGTATAAAGACCAGACCAAAGCAAGCAAACGCTTGCAGCACCGAGCAAAAAGAGCTCATAGCTAAAAGAAATATTATACATAAAACCTGCAAACGCAACAGCGATAACCATATTTAATAAGGATTTGCTCCATTCAGCTGGACGCATCAATTCAACAATACCTTTCAGGAAAGGAAGCATAAAATAAAAAGGACTAGGATTAACTTAATATTTGTTTCTGTAAATGCAAAATAGCCCAACAGCAATGCCCGCAGAAAATATTAAATATGGATGTAATTTATATTTATCATATGCAAAAAAAAGAAGTAACATTAACTTTGGCATCTGCAATTGCAATATTTCTGCTGGGATGCTACTCTATAAGTTATATTCGTGAATTAAGCTGTAGGCTTCTTGGAATGGTTGGACTTTGGGATTTGCCTTGGGGCCCCTGCCTCTACTATGGGGAACACTTCTTCTGGTGTCTTTTATTTCTATTTTTAATCCCTTTTATTTATTATATTGTGAAAAAATACAAAATAAACCCACATCTTGAAAATGCGCTATTAATAAATTCCGTTCTTCTCCCATTGGCTTTTTTCTGGAGATATGTGGACATCGAGGTGCATAGATATCATATCGACATATGGCATGTTTCGAACCTTTGGAACCCCGTTTCGCCTCCAGACCCTTGGCCACCTGTATTTTTATTGGTGTCTGCATCAATAATTATCGTAGCATTGTTGGCGGTAATGCTTAAAATACTGAAAAAGATGGAAAACAAGTATCTTGTAAACAGCCTTGCGCTCGCGATAGGCTGCCTCTTTTTTATACAGGTGTGTATAATAAGCAGTGTAAACGAAAATTATTATTCTTATAGAGTTGTAGATAGCATAGCAACAAACTGCTTAGAATTTGCATATAAGGAGTGCGGAGGAAAAGACGATATGGAAAAGCTGTTCAGGAATCCAAAGGCGACCCAGGAAGAAATATGGGCAATGGAAAGGAAATTGAGAAATACACACAGCGAATGTGTATATAAATTGAAAGAAAAGCTACCAATCTTAAAAGTTGAGGTGATCCGTTCAATGCATATGATACCCATTGCAATAGTCAGCTTATTTTTTTCTCTCAGAATATTCCGGAAAAAGAGGTTTAAAAACATTATCCTCGAGAGGGGATTTGGGTTCTCCGCGATTATATTGTGGTTTTATGGCATTGCAAGCGTCTTTTCTGGATTGGAGATAAGGCTCTTTAATTATGAGGTTTTGGATTTGCTGTTTGTTCTAACAATCACTTTTGGAAGTTTGCTTTTAATAGCCTACTTATTAGGATATAAACTTAAAATTAAAAAATAACTCAAAAAATATAGAGATCGAATGGCAGCCGGTTGGAAGAGAGCAATGTCAAATTAGGGGACTGAGGGAACATCCACGCTTAGGATATGAAAATGTGGCTGGTAAGATATGAAAATGTGGCTGGTAATTACCTTTTTTTGATTTAAGTAGGATTTTTGTGCGATATTTTTAGTGCTCCTTCCCATGTGAAATAACTTGACAGCAACAAGTGAGAGAAAGGTTTTTAAATCGCTGTGCTTAAGTATATATTATAGAGAGAGCCATTGAGCCTCAGAGTTTCTTGTTGTAATTTTTAAATTAATATTGTTTCATGTTTATTGGCG
>JAFCEU010000079.1 GCA_017608995.1 Candidatus Iainarchaeum sp.
CAAACCAAAAATGGGCAGAGTAGTAGTAGCTGAAGGTAGCGAAGCGGTACTGCCAAAGCTTAGCTTTCTTGAGGATGAGTTCGGCAGGGCATTTATTGGGCGCAAAAAGTCTGTTTACGAAAAATATGGTTCAGAAGCCGGTTTGTTTATTGGCAGAGTTCGAGAAAAAGGTTACGAGCAGAAGGATGTTCTGCTCGATAGCTTGAATCCGCACGTTGTTTTTGTTTGCGGTGCTCGCGGCAGTGGCAAGAGCTACGTTCTCGGCGTAATCGCTGAGGAACTCGCTTTAAAGAATAAAAATGTTGGAATTATTGTTGTTGATCCGGTCGGCGTATTCTGGAGCATGCGCTATCCGAATAGGGAAGAAAAGGAAGTACAAGCGTTAGAAAAATGGGGCTTGAAGCCACAAGGCTTAGATAACATTGTGGTATTCATTCCGAAAGGAATGGAAAAGCATACTCCGCAAGGCACCTATGATGCAACATTTTCAATAAAGCCTTCGATGTTAAATGCTCAGGACTGGTGCCTTACATTTGGAATAGATAGATTTAGTCCAACTGGTTTGCTACTTGAAAAGGCTCTTGAGAAGGTAGAAAAGGGTTATATAACTATTGATAAGGAGCGTATCAAGGGAACAAAGGATTACTCAATTGATGATATCATATTCTGCCTCGAAAATGACGCTGAGCTAAATTCTCGAGATAGAGGATATAAAGTAGATTCAGTAAGAGCATTGACAAGTAGATTTGAGGCAGCCAAGTCTTGGGGTGTTTTTGATACCAGAGGCACGCCGCTAAGCGAACTTAGCAGAGAAAACCAGCTCACAATAATAGATACAAGCTTCCTGGATGATAATGTAACTTCTCTAGTAATAGGAATACTCGCAAGGCGCATACTGGCTGCAAGAAAGATTGCAACTAGGCGCGAGGCAGCAAAACGCTTCGAAACACCCAGCGAAGATCTGCTTGAGATAGAGATTCCGCCAACATGGCTCTTTATAGATGAAGCACACACGCTAATCCCAAGTGGCAATGTGAAAACAGCTGCGAGCGATGCGCTTATAGAATATGTGAAGCAGGGGCGCAGACCCGGCTGTTCCCTAGTGTTTGCAACGCAGCAGCCATCAGCTATTGACACTAAAGTTCTAAGCCAGCTTGATATAATAATAGTGCATAAGCTTGTATTCAACGATGATATAAAAGCGGTTTATAAGAGAACTCCAACAATCATTCCGCACAAATATAAAGCGGGTGCTTTTATAAGGACTCTGCCTGTTGGCGTCGCTTTGGTTGGCGACCGCAGAGAGGAAACTAGCAGAGCATTCATAATGAAGATAAGGCCAAGGATGAGTCAGCACGAAGGCAGAGAAACGGAAACGATCGAGACAAAAACAGTGCTGAGCAATGAGCAAGTGCTGAAACTTATAAGCTCGCTATATTGGGCAAGGTTGAAAAGAGATAATAAAGCAAAGATTGCGGAAATAAAAAGAACTCTGAATTCACTAAATGCCAAATACAGCTCGAATGTTGCATTGCAAGAGGTTCTTGAAGCACTTGAAGAAAAAGGAGCTAAAATAGATGAAGAGAAGGGGGTAATATTCCTTGAAGAAAAGATGCCAAAAGCGGTTGAAGAACATAGAGAAAAAGCGGAAGAAGTAGAAGCAGCTAGGGAATCAGTGCCGGAGCGAGCTCTGCAAGCTGAATCCGTAGAGCTACTTGCATTTCCAGTGCAGTGTTCAAGAGAAAAAGCCGAGGCCACAATGAGGAAAAAGCTCGCTAAGCTAGCGGAACGCTTTCAGGCAAAGCGTACTGTTTGTGAACTCTTACACAGGAGAATTCCTGCACTTCAAAGATGGCTTTGTGGAATCCAAGGGGCTTAAGGAGCTTTATGAGCTGGGCGAGGCGGAAATAACTGTGCTGAATTTCTTAACACAACCTTTAACCGCTCGGCAGGTAAGCAAAAAGGCATTCATGGATGAAAACAAGGTGAAAAGAATATTGAAGAAGCTTGTTGAGAAGGAGCTTGTTAAAAGGATTGAAAAGAATGGAATCATAAAGTATTGTTTGAAGATGAAATTTGATTTGCCGAGGAGCCCATTGCATAGTTTGCACCTATCGCTCCAAAAGCTCCCTTTAGTAACTGCCAAAGTGCTAATGAAAGAGAAAGAGCGATACTCAAAGAAAGAAGTTCGCGAACTATTGCAAAAAATCTGGAAGAAGCTTGTTGTAACAGCTATAAAAGAAATCTATTGGCCTGTTTATGAAGGAATTATTGAAGATATAAAAACAGGCAAACAGAGAGGCATGTATGTGGATGCGTTCACGGGTAAAGAGCTCCAGCTTATTTAGCGTTCTAGCTGCGCATCATTCTTAATGCTTTTTCTAACAAACACACCTGGATAAATAAAACAGTTTTTTCCTATTATCACACCACAATTTATGCATGCGTTTATGCCTGTTTTTGTACCAGATTTTATAAAAGCGCCTAATTTGCGTCTTCCGGAATCAACCTTGCTGCCGTAAAAATCAACTTTAACATTACAATCATCAAATCTTAAGTTTGCTATTTTTGTGCCAGCGCCAAGGTTTACGTTTTCACCTATTACTGAGTCGCCAACATATGAAAAATGCGGAACGTTGGTTTTAGAAAGTATTATGGAATTTTTTATTTCAGAGTTTGCGACCTTGCAATTATCAGCTATAAGAACATTGCCGCGCAGATATGCGTTAGGGCCGATTGTGCAGTTTTCACCTATATAGGCATTCCCTTCTATTCGCGAACCTGCTTTTATTACAGAACCTTTACCGAGAAAAAGCTTTCCATCTATATGAACATTCTTTTCAACTGTACCAAGAACCTTTTCTTCTATTTCAGCGGTTTCAAGTTCGTTTATGAGCTTCCAGTACTCTGGCTTTTCTTCATCCATAAGCTTTTTTGCCTTTGAAAAAAGTTGTAAGCAATTCATGCTCCCAGCTCCTTTCTTATTGCGCCAGCGATATTTTCAGCTAACTCCTTTATTTCCCTTTCATTTTTGCCTTCTAACATGACCCTAGCCAATTGTTCTGTGCCGGAATAACGAACGAAAACTCTGCCATTGTTAGCTAGCTTATGCTCCGCTTCTTTTATTGCTTTCTGCACCGTTCGCACTTTTTCGAATGGAATCTTCTCCCTTACTGGAATATTGATAAGTATCTGCGGATATGGTCTGAATATCTTTAGCAGCTCGCTCAATGGTTTTGAGCTTTCTTTCATTATGCGCACTAATTGTAGAGCGGTTATTATCGCATCTGGGCTCGCACAGTAGTCTCCAAATATTATATGCCCTGATTGCTCGCCACCCAAATTAACACCATGCTTGCGCATTGCGCTTGCAACGTACTTGTCGCCAACATCTGTGCGCAAAACCTTTACGCCAAACTTATGCAAGCATTCCTCTAAAGCAAGGTTGCTCATCTTTGTTGCAACTATCGCGTTTTTGGTCAGCAATCCTTTTTCGAGCATGTACTTTGCAAATATTGCTAAAAGAGCGTCGCCACTTACAATATTGCCATTCTCATCACAAACAACCAAGCGATCAGCATCGCCATCAAACGCAATGCCTAAATTGGCATTCCTTTTTTTCACTTCTTTTTGCATTGCTTGCGGATGCAAAGCACCGCAATCCTTATTTATGTTCAGGCCGTTTGGCTTAACATTCAAAGCGAAAACTTCGGCGCCCAGTTCAGCAAACACTTTTGGAGCAATCGCATAGCTTGCGCCGTTAGCACAATCTATAACAACTCGCATACCTTCAAGCGAATAATTTTCAATAGTGTTTTTTACAAGCTCTATGTAACGACCGCGAGCATCATCTATTCTATAGGCTTTTCCTATCTCGTTTCCGTTTTCAGAGTCATCTAAATTTGCAAATATCTGTTCTATTTCTTGCTCATCACTTTCATCAAGCTTGTAGCCCCGCTCATTGAATATCTTTATGCCGTTATGCTCAGCAGGATTATGGGAAGCACTTATAACAACGCCCGCACTGCAGTTTAGCGATTTTGTTAAATGTGACACAGCTGGGGTAGGCATAGGCCCCACAAGCAAAACATCAGCGCCTGCTGATAAAAGGCCTGCTGTTAGAGCATATTCTATCATGTAGCCGCTCAGCCTAGTGTCTTTACCTATGACAACGCTTGCTTTAGGATTTTTCCTTTTAAGGAATATTCCAAGCGATTTGCCAATCCTTACAACGGTTGTAGGTTCAATAGGAAACTTGTTTGCGATGCCACGAATTCCATCTGTGCCGAAAAGCTTTTCCATAAAAACACCTCATTTAACAGTTACAGATTTTGCAAGATTCCTTGGCTTGTCTGGGTCAAGATTGCGTGAAAGCGCCAGGTAATATGCTAAGAGCTGCACGGGAATTATTGATAGAATCGAAAACAATTTTGATTTTGGGACAGCAAAGAAGTAATCGAAGCATTTCGCTCTTTCAGAGGAAACGCCAATTATAAAGCCGCCTCTTGACTTCGCTTCTATCGCATTGGTTATGCTCTCGTCGCTAGCGTCAGAAGCAAACGCAATAACAGGAATGTTCTTTTCAATCAAAGCGATTGTCCCATGCTTCAGCTCAGCTGAAGGGAAACCCTCGGCATGGATATAGCTAACTTCCTTTATCTTCAGGGCTGCTTCTAAAGCGGTTATGGCATTTTCTCGCTTGCCTATTATAAATATGCTCTTAGCGTTCCTCAATTTCTTAGCAAGCCTTTTAGCTTTGCTCTCATTTGCTTTTATAATCGCGGGCACAAGCCTTGC
>JAFCEU010000006.1 GCA_017608995.1 Candidatus Iainarchaeum sp.
AGTGAGCCAGCGCCAGCCACAGCAACCAAACAAGCAATATTTTTTATCACTATACTTTCTCTTAGCAAAAAGCGTAGCCCAATTAGAAGTACCGTTAAAATGCCTGCCGCTTCAGGAATAAGAGCACCAAATACAATAACAGATGTGGCAAATAAAGCAAGCGATTCGAATAGGAAGGTTACGCCTCGAAATTTCACAAAGGTGATAATAATCAGAAGAAAAGCAGTCATCACTAAGATATACACAAATAAACCTATTGCGTTTTCAATATCTTCTGGGTTTTCTGTTATAATCGTGGTTCTTATATCCTCTTTTATTAGTACGTTTGCAACAGCTAGGCCCAAAATCTGTGTTATGACAAAAAGCGCAGCTAATTGAAGAAGAGCAAGCTTGTGCATATATTATAAAACATTATAAACCCTTTTTAATTTAGTATGCGCTTAAAAAAAGTACTCAATCCAATCCCGCCAACCTTGCGGGAAAAAAAGCGCTACATTTTATTTAAACTTATATGTGATGAGCCGCTTGGAGAAAGCGATGTAAATTTTGCAGTAAATGATGCTTTCCTTTCGCTTTTTGGCTCATTTGGTTCAGCGAAAATAAACCCGAAGCTCATAGAATGGCATTCGCAGGGAAATACAGGCATACTAAAATGCGAGCGTTCTTCGAAGGAGCAAGTAATTGCTGCTTTGCAATTTTTGAAGGAAATAAAGAGAAAGCGAGTTGTACCGAATATTATTTCGGTCAGTGGCACTCTCAGAAGCTTGCGAGAATTAGCTAAATAAGCGCTTATAGCGTTTTTTCATACGCTTTTCGGTGGATTTTAGCGAAAATGCAAGCTCTGTAGAAAACATTTAAATTATTATGCAATATTAAATAGTTCAGTTTAGACCCAATTTTGTGTTATTTCTCATTTATAAGAGGTGAATTCATTGTATATAGATGAAGGGCAACGGATGACAACAGCTTATGATAGGGCCGCAACAATGTTTTCGCCAAAAGGCAGGCTCTATCAGGTTGAATATGCCTCAAAAATAGTTGAGCAAGGCACTTTAGGAATAGGGCTTATTTACAATAAAGGTATCCTTTTCGGTGCGGAAAAGGCAATAACAAGCTCATTAATGCTTCCAGAATCAATAGAGAAGCTCTTTAAGATAGATGATCACATTGGTGCGATAAGCGCTGGCTTAGTTGGTGATGCAAGACGCTTAATAAAGATCGCTCGCGAGAAAGCACAAGAAAATATGATTTACTATGAGGAAAGGATAGATGTTGAGACATTGGTGAAGGAAATAAGCTCAATAAAACAGATATTCACTCAGTATGCTGGAATGCGCCCATTTGGCGTGAGCCTTATAATAGGTGGCATAAATAATGGAAGAAAGCGCATATTTGAAACAGAGCCTTCAGGCGCTTTAGCAGAATACAAAGCAGCAGCGATAGGTAAAAATAAGAAAAAGGCGATGGAACTACTCGAGAAAAAATATAATGAAAAGCTTTCACTCGAAGATGGAATTAGGCTTATAACAGCCATTATAAAGCAGTGCAAGGAAAAAGGCGAAACATTCAATAGGGGTAATTTAGAATTCGCTTATGTTGAAGAGGAAACACCATTCACAAAACTCACAGCTAAAGATTTAAAGTCGATTCTTGGTAAATAGCCAGTGATATTAAATGGTTAAGCTTGAAGATGCGGTTGTTGCTCGTTATACTTATCAAGGTAATAGGTTTGAGCTTTTAGTGGACCCAAGGCTGGCGATGGAGCTACGCAAAGGCAAAGAAGTAGATTTTGAAGAATTGCTTGCAATAGATGAAGTGTTTAAGGACGCTTTGCGCGGCGAGCGCCAGTCTGAAAGCTTGGTGAAAGAAGCATTTGGAACAGAGGATATAAAAGAAATTGCAAAAAGAATCATAACAAAAGGCGAGTTACAGCTAACAACAGAGCAGAGAAGAGAGCTTCGGGAGAAGAAAAAGAAGGAAATAATACAAATAATATGCAAAAACGCATACAATCCGCAAACAAATGCGCCACACCCGCCAGCGAGAATAGAAAAAGCATTAGAGGAATTAAAGATTAATATTCATGAATTCGAGCCTGCTGATGAGCAGGCCGCAAGGATATTAAAGGAGCTTAAGCGCATATTGCCTATCTCACTTGATAAGTTTGAGATTGCAATAAAAGTGCCAGCAACGCATGCAGGCAAAGCAAGCGCTATGTTGCATGAATATGAGATTAAGAAGCAGGAGTGGCAAAATGATGGTTCATTAATAGTTCTGCTTGAGGTGCCAGCTGGCCTGAAAGCAGAATTAATAGATAAGATAAGCAAGCTTACGCACGGTGAAGCTGAAGTTAAGATCTTAAACAAGGAGGCTTAATTATGGAAGGAAAACTTGTTATTCCAGGAGAACTCGTAACAGAGAAGCGCATGCGACTTGGTCCGCACGTGTTTGTGGAGAATGGAAAGATATACTCAGATACTGTTGGTTTGGCTAAGATAGATCGCGGAATAGCGAGGGTAGTGCCTTTGCAGGGAAAATATATGCCAAAAGCAGGCGATGTTGTAATAGGCATAGTGGTTAGCGAAGAATATTCTTATTACATCATTGATATAAATTCCTTTTACTATTCCTTTGTACCAAAGGAAGAGATAAGAATTCCTTTAAGAAAAGGCACTATTGTAAGTGCAAAGATTGTAAAGGTTGATGAGATAAATGCTGCAACGCTTTCAGATATAAGAGTGTTTCGCGGCGGCGAAGTTCTAACCATAAGTCCGGTAAAGGTGCCAAGAGTTATAGGAAAGAACGCAAGCATGCTGAACCTTTTGAAGCGCGGCACAGGCTGCTCTTTAATGGTTGGAATGAATGGCAGGATATGGGCCAAAGGTGGCAATATAGAGCTTCTCAAGAAAGCGTTAGCAAAGATAGAACGTGAATCGCACCTTAGCAACCTTACACTTAGAATTCAAAAAATGTTGGAGAAAGAAAAGCAGCATACAAGAAGGTGATTTTGTGGAAGAGATTGTTTATGTAAATACGGAAGGTAAGCGCATAGATGGTAGAAAACTTGATGAGTTGCGACCTATAAAGATTATTCCTTCTGTTTTGAGTAGAGCGGAAGGATCAGCTTATATAGAATGGGGCCAAAATAAAGCCTTAGTTGGTGTTTTTGGTCCGCGGGAAGCAATACCGCAGCACATACAGGATCCAACGAAAGCGATAGTAAACTATGTTTATCGCATGGCAACCTTTTCAGTGCCCGATAGAAAAAGCCCCAAACCAGGTCGCAGAGAAATAGAGATTTCAAAGGTTAGCGGCGAAGCTCTTGCAAAGGCAATCTTCGTGGAAAGATTCCCAAATACTACAATCGATATATATGTGCATATATTTGACAGCAATGCAGGCACCAGGTGTGCAGCTCTAACCGCTGCAAGTGTTGCTTTGGCAGATGCTGGCATCCCAATGCGCGATCTAGTTTCTGCTTGTGCTGTTGGCAGAGCAGCAGGACATATAATGCTTGATCCGTGTAAGGAAGAGGAAGATGCTAGCGATGCCGTAGATATGCCGCTCGCAATAATGCCCCGCACAAAGGAAGTGGTTTTACTCCAAATGGATGGCATAATCTCTAAAGAGGAATGGAAGAAAGCCTTCGAGCTCGGTCTTAAAGGCTGCCAGCAGGTTTACGGGATTCAGAAGAAGGCTTTGAAGAGAAAGTATGAAGAGATTGCTGAGGAAGAAGCCAAAGCAATAGAGCACGTAGATAAACAGCTCAAGGAAATCAGTGAGAATCCAGAGCTTTTAAGGGGTGGTAATAAATGAGAGATGATATTCTTTGGGAATTGCGTTCAGATAAGGTTAAAGAACTAATAAAGATCCCGCAGCGTCTTGATAACAGAGAACTTTTTGAATATAGGCCAGTGCAAATAGAAACAGGTTTCTCAAAAAACGCTCACGGCTCTTGTAGAATTCGCTTAGGTGAAACAGATGTTATAGTAGGCGTTAAGATGGATATTGCTGAGCCCTACCCTGATTGCCCGGATGAGGGTTCCATAACGGTTGGCGCAGAGCTTATGCCCATGGCATCTCCGGTATTCGAGCCGGGCCCACCTGATCAAAATGCAACCGAGTTAGCGAGAGTTGTTGATAGGTGTATAAGAGAAAGCAAAGCGATAGATTTCAAGAAGCTTTCGATAGTGGAAGCAGAAAAGGCCTGGTTTATTTTCATAGATATATATATTGCAAATGATGCAGGCAACTTATTTGATGCAAGCTCGTTAGCTGCTTTAGGTGCATTGCTTGATACTAAGATTCCCAAGCTTGAAGATGATAAAATAGTTAAAGGCGAATATAGTGGTAAGCTTGAGCTTAGCAAGAAGCCCTTACTCACTACATTTGCAAAAATAAATGGTAAAATAGTTGTTGACCCAGCAACAGCAGAAGAAAAGGCAATGGATGCAAGGCTTTCGATAGGCACTACAGAAGAAACATTGATGTCAGCGATGCAAAAAGGTGGTACAGGTTCATTTACGCAAGCGGAGATAGAACAATGCATCGAGCTTGCGTTTCAAAAATCTGATGAACTAAGAAAGCTTTTCAAGGTGGGGTGAATGAGCTCAACGAAGAAGGTTAAGCATGCGGGCCGTTTTGGATCACGCTATGGTAAAGGTATTAGAGACAGAGTTACAAAAATAGAGGTAAAGCAACGCAGGCTTCATAAGTGCCCTAACTGTGGCTTCAAAACGGTCAAAAGAGTCTCTACCGGAATATATAGATGTAAGAAGTGTGGTGTAGAATTCGCTGGTGGTGCGTATGCACCAGCAACCATGACCGGTAAGATTGTAGTAAAGATGGTAAAACAAAGGAAGTTTACTCCGCTTATGAAAGAACTCCTCGAAGTAAGTGAAAAGCCGCAAGAAGAAGTTACTGAGGAGGCTGGAAAAAAATCTGAAGAAGCCACTGAAAACAAGGAATAATTTTAGAGGTGTTTGAATGTATAAATGCGCAAGGTGTGGTCGCGAGTTTGACAATATGCCTAAAGGGCAGGTGAGATGCCCATTCTGCGCCTATAGAATAGTACTTAAAGTAAGGCCACCTGTAACAAAGAAGATAAAAGCGAGATAATGGCTATGCAAAAATACTCGCTTGATTTAAGCTTACACTTCCAAAATGAAAAAGAAGCTGAAATAGTATACAGGACAGTTATTCCGGATATTGTAAAAAAGCATAAGCGTTCCTGTGCAGAAATAGAGTGCAAGCATTTAAGTATAAGATTTAAAGTTGTGGCACTTGATGCAGTTGCTTTAAGAGCCTCATTCAATTCATTTATGAAGCATGTGGCACTTTCAAAAAAAATTATGGAAAATTTTCATAATATTCATTAAGATTAAGGAGGTTTGAATATGGTGGATGAACAGAAGCTTATTGAATTCCAGAAAGGAAGAGAACAATTGATAACCATTGGGGGAAGGAAACAGCAGCTTCAAATTCAGCAGGCGATGATACAAAACGCATTGAGCGAACTAAAAGACTCAAAGCAGGAAAAGGTCTATAAGCTTGTGGGTAATATAATGATAGAAAAAGATGCTAAAGAGGTTGAAAAGGAGCTCAAAGAGCTCAAAGAAACACTGGAGATGCGCATAGATACCCTGCAAAAGCAGGAGGACTCTTTGATCAATAGACTCAACAAGCTTAGGTCACAAATTGAAGGTCAAGAAAAGCCAGCGAAAAAGAAAAAAGGAAAATAGTCAGTGTTAGTATGCCCGCCACAGAGCTTTTAACACTAAAGAATAAAAAAGTACTTGTTGTTTCTCACAGGGGCGCAGATGTTGATGCGCTTGCTTCGGCAGGCATAGTTCACCTACTTTTAATGGATAGGAACTATGTAGAGATAGCCATTCCTGAGCATTTGAATAATTCTGCAAAGCGCTTAGCTGAAACAATGGAGATTGCGTATACAATGCAACCAAAGTTTTCTGATTTCGATGTGCTTGTTATAGTTGATTTAAATTCTTATAATATGCTTGGGCCATTTGCTGAAGCGGTGGAAAAGTTTAAGGGCAAGATTTTTCTTTTTGACCACCATAGTGCTTCAGAAGATGTTATCGCTAAAGAAGAAAATTCATTAATAGTTGAGGATGCCGCCTCTACTACTGAAGTTTTATGGTGTTTCTTGGCTGAGCATGCTCCTAAAAAGCTCGATGAGCGAATAGCGTTACTAACCGCCTGCGGCCTTATAGCTGATACCGCTCACTTTTCCTTCGCAAGCAGAAATACTTTTAGGGTAATGGCAGAAGCTCTTAAAAAAACAGATAAAACATTCAGTGAAATAATTGAGATGTTTTCTGTAGAGCGCGAGCTTAGCGAGCGAATAGCTTTGCTTAAAGCTGCACAGCGAACACGCATTTTCAGAGTAAATAAAGCACTAATTGTTCTGAGTGAAATAGGTGCATTTGAGTCACAGTCAGCAGCAGCGTTACTTCATCTCGGCGCGGATGTTGCATTTGTTGGCACTATAGAAGGCCATAGCGTCAGAGTCTCAGGCCGAGCAAAGTTTTCTTTCGCACAGGGCTATGAACTGGATTTAGCAAAGGATGTATTTCATAAACTTTCAGACTTTTTCGAAGGCGAAGGTGGCGGCCATATAACTGCTGCAGCTTTCACCGGCAGAGCCAATTCAGTAGAAGAAATACTGCAAAAATGCTTAGAGCTACTTGTTGCAAAAATGAAAGAAAAAGAGCCAGAAATGGCTATTAAAGAATATAAAGAAAAGTAATAAAACCGCGCTAAGCGGTATTTACTGCGAGGTAGCTTACAATTGAACATTTCTGGCCGCTTTGAATTTCAAGGAGATATTTATTTCTTTCATTCATTGCTGTTCAGCTTATCGATAATGCCTAATAGTTTGCTTATATCATTGATTTCAAAATCAGCTTTAACCTTGGGATTATGTATTACCTGCCCGTATTTCGCCAGCACTGTTCTCATCCCGAGCTTTTTTGCTCCGATAATGTCTCTTTCTGGGTTGTCTCCAACAAAGAGGATCTCTGCAGGCGTCATATCCAGTGCTTCCAATGCTTTTTTGAATGGCATCGCATGCGGCTTCATCTTTGTTTTGGGTCCTTTTGCAACAACAACATCAAAGAAATCGCATAAATTCAATTCAGCTAATCGCAACCAAGCTTGTTTTACTGGGGCATCACTAACAATGCCAAGTTTCAAGCTACGCTCCTTCAATTTTATAAGGGTTTTAACGGCATTGGGATATGGCATAAGATGCCCAGCTTTCACTCTGCGGTATGCAACGATTGCTCTTGCAAGCATCTTATAGTCAAGCTTTCCATGAACCTCTCTAATAAACCGGTCAAATATGCTCTGATTCTCCATCCCATATTCTTCATACATATCGAAGAGTTTCTTTATCCCTTTTTGTTCATCGATCTTCAAGCCAGATTCAATCATAGCTCTTATTGCCGCTTCACTGCACGATCTTTTCATCTTCATAAAATCTATTAGAGTATTGTCTAAATCGAACAATACCGCCTTTATCATAAAAAAACTATGTTGTGCAATTTTATTAATCTTTTTGGCACGCATTTTTTTCTATGCAATGTCCAAGATGTAATGAGCGTATGTTTCGCGTTGGTATAGCCTACATCTCAAATAGCAAAATTATTGAGAAATGGCGATGCCCAGCTTGCGGTTTTACAACAGAAAAAGCGAGAGAGCAAAACACTACTTCCAGTTTTTAATCTTCAGGAAGCAGTACTCACATATAAATTTGCCATTGAATTCTACTCCTACTTTGTGATATTCATCGCAGAGCACGCAGAGCTTACCTTCCTTTATTTTTTGTGTGCACGCCCAGTCATAGAGCAATTCCCAGCTAACCCATTTAGGCAGTATAAGCTCTTGCATTACGCTTTTATCTTTCTTCTGAATCCTTTTCACATAGCTCGGTAAAATATGTTTTCCTATGTTTTCTAGCCATTTCACTTTTTCGATGTCCCCGCGCCTTGTAAATTCCAAGAGCCTCTTTTCAAATAATTCACCAGCCATAATATATCTCCTTTTTAAAAATGGATAAGAGCTTTTTTATTCCTTTTTCCTTCCTTTACTTTTCTTAAGCATCCCATCAATTTTTTCTACTGCTCGCAGAAGTATCTCTTCGCATTCCTCTGCATTTGCATCACGTAAAGCGCGCTCAGCTCTTGCAATTTCAACAACAACTGGCTGAGCTCTAGTGCCTGTAATCAATAAGCGAAGCTCTCTAAGGAAGGCATACATATTTTTCTTTTGCTCGGGTCTTGCTTTCTTAAACCAATGTTTGGCGTTATCTGCAAACAATGCAAGCTGGTTCCTTGCAACTGTGAGCCTAGTTTTTTCTCCTCCCTTTTCTTTAAGTTCAGTCAACCTTTCCCTCGGAAAAATCGTGCATTCTGAGCCAACCAGATATATTGTTCGAGCAGCATTTCCTAAAGCTCTTTTTATCTCAACTTCACTGCCACGAGCTCTTATAAGTTCTATTGCTTTAACCAAATGCCTTGTTGCCCTCCCAAAACGCGAATACCTCTCTTGAAGTGCGGTTATGTTGTTTATCACATTTTGTAATCTTTCAATTATTATCCTTCGCGGTGTTTCAGGCCTCGTTAGCATTTCCCTTGCTCTTCGCAGCGCATCATAGATACTAAACACTTGCGTTTCTTCCACAACTTTTTCTTTTATCAATACCCATCTTCTTCTCCTTAAAAATGCTTTTTGTCTCAGGAGGGTGTTCATTCTTGCTATGAGGTCATTTGAAACGCCAGCAATAAGTGCGCGTGCGGCGCCAATGTTATTGCGTTCCATATATTCTATCGCTTTTTCCAACCTTTTAACGGCACTTATTTTAGTAGGTACTTTAATAGGTACGCGTTTTATTTTGTTTGCATTTTCTAAATCGATGTTTTCATAACCTCTTCTTCTTGGTTGGATAAGATCTATTAAGCTAAATAGAAAGCGCTTTGCGGCTTCTCTCTGTTTGGAATTCATCTGTTTCCATTTATCGTATAGAACAGCATGCACAGCAGCAAGCTGTTGCTGAGCTACTTTAAGTCTCTCAAACTCGCTGCCAACATTCTCTATTATGTGGGAGGTTGCCCTTATAGCATCATAAGGGTTCTTGTAAGTGGCGGCTTTCACCGGCTCTATTTTTCCAAGCTCAATTTCGCGATAGCGAGGCGCTACCACGCGTCCATCTGGAAGAAATTCTATTTTTAGTTCTGCAACCGGCTTCATTCTTGGAATATGTTGCACTGGGATTTCGCCTCTATGCAGCTTTCTCTTTCTAGCAACTTCTGCAGAAACAACTCTCGGCTTCAAATAAATTTCTCTCGCCTTCATCCTTCTTTGCTTAGGCCTTGGCATATATTTTCACTTCAAATAAATAATTGTTTTTCCTCTTTTTATTTTTCTCCTTAACGAATATTTTGCCAGATAATGCACCGTGCTTTTAGGGATGCCTGTTACTTGCTCAATTTCTCGCAAGGGTCTGAAGTCACGCTTCATTTCTATCGCTTGCATCAGCTTTTCCAGAGGGATGCCTATAGCTCTACCGCGTTCTTCAGCAATCTTTATCTGAATCCCTTTCTCCTCAAGGAGTGCTAAAACCTTCTTCGCAACCCTTTTGTAGGTAGACTTGCTCATTGAAATCGCTCTAAGCTCTTTGCATCTTTTCAATAATGCTTCTATTTTCTCGCGCGAAAGAGGCCTAACGATGTGTGCTTCTTCTATATCCGAAGGAACACTTGCAATCTTTGTGCTTTCATTTATTGAGCATTTCACAACATCACCCTAGAGCACTTTTCGTTGAACGCATTAATGCTTCCAGGAGTTGCATAAGCATTTCGCTGAATACATTCAATTTTTCCTCCAACAATTTTTTTCTCAACGCTTGCATATTTGGTTTTTTACTAACCTCTTGCTCTTCAACGCCTATTATCAACACCTTAGTTTCAGGAATTTCTGGGTTAAATCTATTTAACTCCCTTATACAACTCAGCAATTTCTTTTCGCTTTCTCTTTTGCATGGTTCAAGTTTTGTATCAAGAGCTTCGAGCACTGCTTTACTGAATTCTTTGGGGGTATTAACGCTTTGCTTTATTTTCAGCAGCTCTCGTAACGCTCTATGCAAAGCACCAAAGCCTTTTTCCTTAACATATTCTCTTATAAATAGTTCACTGAATGCATAACCAAATTCTCTTATGTCAGCGTTATCAGCGTTCCATTCGAGCATAAACTGTTCGTTTTTATCGTAATATTGTTTGAGCAGCTTCCAATCGCTTGCGGGGTTTAAAGTATAGGTATATTGAGCATCGCTATACTGCACAACCCCATAAAATAAATTGTTCGTTCTTAGCCCAAGCTGTTTTTTAGTTAAATACTCTACGAATTTTGCCAAGCCTTCATCAAACCAGCTTGTGCCGCTATTATTCCATGCCATAATCTTTGCATTTATTTCATGTGTGAGCTCATGTAAAACAACTGCAGGCGCTTCTTTTTTTTCAAATGCACTCTCTTTTATCACTATAAGACCGCCTGTGCTGTAAACACCTTCACTATACTCATTTATCTTTTCTTTATACTCGTCATCACCAAGCACTAACACCGCAAACTCGTTTGCATCAAGCTCTATTCCTAAGACTGCTAACACTATAAAGTAGAGTTCAGAAGCCCTTTCAAGGCTTTTTCCAATCTTTTCGTCAGTGAGGTTGCTTTTATTGAGTAATATGAATTTCCCAAAGCGCCTTCCTTCCTCCGAATAGAAGAATGAAGTTATAAATGGCCCTAATCCAGATATTTTCAATTCGCCATTTTTTAAGCTCCCCCTAAAGCCGCTTGCGGTATCAAAACCGAGTATTCTTTTGCCGTATGCTCTGAAACTAACCTTCGTTTTCTGTTCGGCAGGCAAAGAAAATTTCACAAAATAGATGTTGTTAAAGCGTTCCTCTGCAAGCCCATCTATCTTCACTTTAAGTTTTATTATATCCTCTCTTCGCTTTGCGGAGCTGTTGGTTCTTATTGTAAGCACATTTTCCTCTATTTTATAATCTTTTATTTCTCCTAAAGAATCAGCTAAGCTAAGCACAGTGCCATTCTCGTAGAACGGCATGGATATAACAAAATAATTGACAGCGCTTTCAGCCTTCAGGTAAAGAGTTATATCCGCTATAACCGAATTATCCTGCAGCTCCAAATTGCAGTCTATGTAGTTTATTTGGGCATTTGCAAAAGCGAATGTTAACAAAACACCGAATAAAAGCAATATTATCTTCCAGCGCATCATAAAAATAACTTCGTTTCAATATTTATAATTGCCTCCTCTTGTTTTTTGAATAATCTCCTTCAACATCCCTTTTTAAAGCTTACTTCTGCTTTATTTCATAATATACTGCTTTTTAGAGGCGCTTTTATGGATTTTAAGATAACAGGACTTGGTGCTTGCAGGGAAGTTGGGAGAAGCAGCTTCCTGGTTGATGCAGGCGATAAGATTCTTTTGGATAGAGGAGTAAAGCTAACTCCTGAAAAGATAGAGTATCCGTTAGCGGTAAACACAAATTTAGATGCAGCGATAATTTCGCATGCCCATTTGGATCACTCAGGTGATTTGCCACATCTGTTTGTTAAAAGCAGGCCAGTATGCTATATGACGCCACCAACCCTTGATTTAGCAGAGCTGCTTTGGCATGATTCTCTTAAAATTGCAGGCATAGAAGGCTACGATGCAAAGTTTTCAAGGGCTGAGATAAGGCGCACCAGAAAATTCACATTTCCTTTGGGCTACCGAACGAGGATTGATATAACCGATAAAGTATCCCTTGAATTCTTTGATGCTGGCCATATCGTTGGCTCAGCTATCACAAAGCTCACTTTTAATAATACTTCATTAGTCTACACTGGCGACTTTAAGGTTGTGGAAACAAGACTGCTCAATAAAGCGGATATTAAGCTTGGGCATGTTGATTATGTAATCACCGAAAGCACTTATGGCGATAGCGATCACCCGGATCGTTATAAAGTTGAGAAGGAGTTTGTTGACGCTTGCCTGCGAACAGTAGAAAACAATGGTTTTGCAATAGTGCCTGCATTTGCTGTTGGCAGATCCCACGAGCTTATTGATATTCTTATTGAGCATAAGGTTGGCTGCCCCATTTATTTGGATGGGATGAGTCAGAAAGCAGCAAATATAACACTTAAATACCCGAAATATCTCAAGGACGCAAAGACGCTCAAAAAAGCTCTTAGAAAAGCACGCTGGATTAGAAGTGATCGCGACAGAAAGCGTGCGCTTGAAGAACCCGCAATAATTGTCACCACTGCAGGCATGTGTGATGGTGGCCCAGTACTCAACTATATAAAGCGCCTCTATAATGATGAAAAATCAGCAATATTCCTTACAGGTTATCAAGTTGAAGGTACTCAGGGAAGGCGTTTGCTTGAAGAAGGATTAATAACAATCGATGGTAAAGAATATAGGCCAAAGTGTACAATAAAGAAATTCGATTTTTCCGCACATCCTGGCCAGAGCGAGATGCTCAAGGCGCTGAGGAAATGGAACCCAAAGCGAGTCTTCCTTGTGCACGGCGATCCTCCAAAAATTACAACTTTTAAGAAAAAGATTGAAGAGGAGCTCGGCATAGAAGCAACGATAATGGAATTTGGCAAAACCTTTAGAGTAGGTGAAAAATGAAACTTACCAAGTTTCTTAAAGAAGCGATGTATTTACTCCTGAAAGAGCCAAAACTTTTTATTCCAAAAATAGCTGTTTCACTTCTTTATAGTGTTGTTATGCTTTTGCTTAGTTTTCTTCTTGTGATCAACAGAGACATAATCTTTCTTGCTTCAAGTGGCGGTGCTCTCAGCTATGGACAACTTCAGGATGTAAGCGTTCTTTTATTTTCATTGCTTTTCCTTTTAGTCCTTTCTCTTATAATGCTTGTAATTGATATACTTGTAAACGCAATGTATCCTGTGCTTGTAAATGATTTTTACAGTAAAAGAAGACTCTCGCTTAAAAGAGCCTTTTTGATAGCAATGAAAAACTCCAGAAGAGTGGTACCAACTTTTTTTATTATAGTGATTTTGCTTTCGGTTCCAACAGCTATTTTAAATTCATATATGCTAAAAGCACACTCGCTGACAGACTCTTTAATCATCGCTTTAGTTACTTTAGGTATATACTTTGTGCTCCTAATACTTTTTTACTTCCTTTACCCGGCAATAATGCTTAATAAGCGTTCGCTAAACAGATGCTTTTCTGAGAATTTTATTCTTGCAAGAAAAAATATTGGAATAGTCGCGAAAGCATCCTTAATTCCTTTTATAGCTTCACTTATAAGCTTTGTTTTTGCATTCGCATCTGCTTTGGAGCCTCTGCTCATACTTTTATTTTTAGTATATCGAACTCTTATAGCCATTATGTTTACCTATCATATGGTCTTGAGCCCAGCAATATATTTAAAGGTGAAATCGCAATGATGGAATTCTGCCCTAAGTGTGGCACTGAAAAAGGACCTTTTATAAAAGGCTTTTGCATAAAGTGCTTCTTAGAGGATAACAAGCTAATTGATATAGACAAAAAGTTTCATATTGGAAAGTGTAAGCGATGTGGAAAGATATTGGTAAGTGGCAGATGGGTTAAAGACGATGCTGACAATTTAGCTAAATTTTTGATGAGCAAAATAAAATGGCATAGCCTAGCGAAAAAATCGCTTGATATAGAAATTGTTCGCGAAGCTAAAGGCGCAAAGCTTTACCTGAATGTTTCTGGCGAAATTGAAGGAGAACCAATAACGGCAACGTACGAATCTTTTATTGAATACAGATTCCAATATTGCGATGCTTGTTTAAAAATTTCTTCAGCATACCACGAAGCAGTAATCCAAATCAGATTCCAAGATAAATCAAAAGAAAAGAAGGTTTTGTTCTTAGTGAAAGAGATTTTAGCTTCAAAGCTTAGGGAAGATGCATTGGCGGAAATAGTTAAAACAATAAGAAGAAAAAATGGTTTGGATCTGCTTATAGGCTCAAAAAAAGCTGCAAAGCTTGTTGTATCTGAGCTCAAGAAAAAATACAAAGCCAGCGTGAAGGTTTCGCCAAGCTTAATTGGCATTACCAAAGATGGGAAAAATAAGATAAGATACACCTATTCAGTGAGAATTCCTTAACATTTTGTAAAATGTTAGACCTCGTATTCTTTCAAAGCTTGTTTTATTTCGTATACGGGCGTATTACATACAAGCAATGGTATGCGCTCACTTTCAGCTATTTTTATCGCTACTTCATCGACCTTGTTGGGGTCCTTTGGACCATGCAGTACCACTACTGCAGGCTTCATATCTGTGCTAAATCTGCCAATCTTCACAGCAATCATTGGCGAGCGCCCATTTACAACCTTCTGGAATATCAAAGCTCTGTCGGGAGTTCTGCCGTAAAGATGCATGTATTCGTGCACAGGCACATCTATTATAACCTTTAGTGAATCTATAAGTGTATAACCATAGATTACTGTTTCTTTGAGCTTTGCTTGGTTTGCAACGCAAACCGCCTTTATTTTCTTCGCAAATTCATTGGCATTCACAGCACCATAAAATTCGTGTATATCGAAAGCTTCTTCACTTGGCTCAAAGTCTTTCATAAGCTGCTTTACTATCTTGCCCCCTCTTTGCATATCCATTTCAATGAGCGCGTTCACAAACCTGCTTATTACGCCGATGCCAGGGCTTTTCCTTCGGCCGCCTTCGTAATCGCTTATTGTTGAGGGGCTCACTTTGAGATGCTCAGCAAGCTCGATCTGACTTATCCCAAAAATCTCACGCCACTTCTTCATACTTCCGCCAGGATCATTGCTTAGTGTAATTTCCCCAGCTATTGTAATCGCGAGCTTCTCCATGCAATAATTAGAGTTGAGCAAGCTTTAAAATTGTTTCGTCAATCGTCATTTTTAAAAAGATTATTTGACGAAATGATGTGATTTTAGCACAATCTATTTTTTGGCCTTTTCCTCCCCATTGATGCAAGGCACTCTGCCATTTTTTCCTCTTTAAGCCCTATTTCTACTAAGTCGACC
>JAFCEU010000080.1 GCA_017608995.1 Candidatus Iainarchaeum sp.
ACCATTAAGAAAGGGGTTCGCGATAGAATACTTGAGCTAGCTAAGTTTACCGAAGAAGTGCATCCAAGCTTTAGGCCGGAGTATTTGCACATAATTCCGCTTGCAGAAATAATAAAGCTCGCTTTGGATGTTGAAAATATAAATTCGCTAGCTGTACAAAATATCTGGCACGAATTGGTAAGCGCTTTTGGTTCAGAGATAAACACACTGGTAGATGCACCAATTGTTGAGATCGCTGACATAAACGAAAGCGTTGCGAAAAAGATAGAATCATTTAGAGAAAAGCGTGTGCTTTATATTGCCGGCGGCGGCGGTAAATACGGTGAGCCAATAATATGCGATTCGCAGGAGGACCTTGAAAGAAAAAAGCTTGAGCTCAGAGATGTGCTTGAATGCAGAAGCTCTTTTAAGGGGCAGAAAACACTAGGCGAATTTTAGCGCTAGCGCACATATGTTGGGCTTTCTTCTAGCTGCGGGATTTCCTCTCTGCGAGCAGAAAGCTCAGCAACTATCTGCTTGAAGGCCCTATCTATATTGCGAGCCTCTTTTGCAATTGCTTGCATATTTATCTTGAATCCATAACGCTTTACCAAAATTTCCAAGAGTTTCTTTGCTGCTCCGTGGTCACCATAAATAAGCTTGTCGCTTGTTTCGCCCATCAGGCAAGCGCCTTTAATGCCGCGCTTTTTACCTATTCCTAAAATAAGGCCAGCTGCGCCGGAAATAAGTCCGCCACGAACATTTATTTTAGCGCCAAGCTCTTTGAACTCTTCAAGTATCTTCTTATCTGTAGCTGCAATAACAACGTTTGGGTTTCTGTGCATGCGCGCTTCGCCGATATTGATTCCTGCAAGCGTGTAGATCTCTTTAACACCTAACGCCTTAGCGGTCTTTACAATAGTTTCTGCAAACTCATAGTGATCGCGCAAGCTTGAGAAGCGAACATCTAAAGCAGGCTGCACTGGTCCCGCTAAGAACAAGAAGTCCCGATTCTTAAACCTATAAAGCAGAAGCTCGTCTCTTATGAGTTCGAGCACGCCGTCCTCAATATAAACGCTTGGTGGAAATGAGTCCGAGTAAACGTTAGCGATCTTTTTTGCTCTGAATTGTTTGAGCATATAGTCTACTGCGATCTTGCCTACTAATCCAATTCCAGGCAAGCCTGTGAAGAGAATCGGTTTATTGAGCTTCTTTTTCTTCCAAACAAATTCAACAGTAGTTTGCATATTAGCTAATTAAGGATGTTGAATGTTTATATTTCTTTCTACATATTTTGTAAAATCACTCCAATTTTTCAAAACTTGCTTCGCCTTTTGCCTTTTGCATTTCTTCAATAACTCTTTTGCTTACCGCTTGCAGAGTGCGCTCAGCTGTTTTATAGTCGTAAGCAACGCTGGTGACCAAATACTTGCCGCTGCCAGCATATATTATATCAACCTCTGCACCCTTTGCTTCTCTCAAACCAGCTAAAAGAGCTTTCTTTATTGAAATCAGCGCATCTGGCTGGTAGCTCTTTATTTTTATAACGCCGCGAACCCTCTTCTTCGGAATCTCTATGCTTTTCTCAAGCATCTTGAGCAAAGGCTTGGCATATTTCTCAGGTACTGGTTTTAAAACCTTGCTACCTTCAAAAACAGCATCTTGGAAAGCATCCATTAACGTTTCGTAATTTTCTAGCAAGGGCTCTGCTATCTCTTTCCAAGCTTTATCAAATGGAATCTTTTGCTGCTTAGCGAATACCTCCAACAATTTCCTGGCTCTTTTTGATTGCTCCCATTCCTCTATCTTCAGCCTTTCCTGCTCCTTCGAGAGCTTTGTAAGAGAAAGATCCACTTGGTGTTTTGCGGGCTCGACATGAATTACCTGTGCGGCCCTAACCTGGTTCGGCCTTACATAGTTTCTTATATTTTTAACCCAGCGCGAAGCAACTTGTGAGATGTGAATAAACCCCTGTAAACCCTCATATTCCAATAAGTCGGCAAAAGCACCGTAATTCAAAACTTTCGTAACTCTTATTACAACGATTTCGCCTACTTCAGGCCATTCTGTCAACTAAACACCCCAATAATTCCTATTAATTATACTCTCGCAACTTCTTTGCATTTTTAAGCTTTATTTTATGCGCAGTAGTTTCAGCAAGCAAAGCGTTGCAAACTAAGCAGTGTATTTTGGTTGAAGCGCATGAAAAAACAATCTGCTCATTCCCGCAAGCATTGCATTTTACACGCCAGAATTTATTCTTCGGCTTCTGCAAGAGGTCAGCTGTAGAAACCATAACATCACCCTCGAAAAATTATTGTTCAACCGCAAGCTTCCTTGCAATGAGAAGCTCTGCTGTTTTTGCAGGTAATTTAACGAGTTGGCCCTTTTTAAAGGGGCCGTATTCCTTCATATCTGTGCCCACAAAAGCGGGCACGTCCTGAATAATTTGAACAGAGAGCATATTTAAATCCTTTTGCTTTGTGCTCTGTGATTCGGGCAATGCAAACAACTTTTCCATCTCTTTTTTGTAGGAGTTGAATGCCTTTAATAGATTCTCAAAAAGCTTTTTCTCTTGCGAGCAGAGGTTCTCTAAGCTGTACTCGCCGCTGAAAGACGCATGCAACGCTTTTCTCACCACTTTCTTTTCCCTTATTTGTAAAATCTCGCGAGCCATGCGCTCTATATTTGAAATATCCTGCGCGGAATCGAGGGAACCGTTTTTGAGAGAGTTTAAATACTTCTTACGCTTCTCGGCTATGAAGGCTTTTAACTCCAGAAAAAAATCATCGCTTATGCTCGCAAGTTGTGAAGAATTTTTTTCCTGCCTGTGAATATGCCTTAGTTCTTCAAAATCCATACTACTCACGCAAACTTGCGAGGCCCTTTCCTATAAGATAAATCGCTGCGTATTCTGGAAGCACAGCCTGCTCGTTCTCGTAAGGACCGAAACGCTCTGCACCCAATTTAAACTTTGGTGCTTTATTAATAAAAACCTTTATTTGCTTGCTGCCGAATGCGATTAAGCCAGTGCTTCCATGCAAAGTATCTGGCACTCGCACGATTTTGTGTATGTCTATTGATGTTTGCCTATCCAGTTTTAGAGCTTCGCAGTGTTTGGCATGTTCTATTAAGTTCTGCCAGAATTTAACGCTTGTGGCTTTAGAGCCTGGCAGATAGTCGAGTATTCCCTGTTTCATCTTTTCAATTATTTTCGCTCTGTTTTCATGCACGTATCGCGCTTTGCTTAAGCGAATACCGCCGAAAGCTGCTAGCTCATCCGGGTTTGCATTAGAAATAAATTCTATCATTCTGTTTAGCACTCTTGCTTTAGCTCCTTTTACTGCTTGCGGTTTTACACATTTTAGCATCTTTTCTGAGAAATCGGCTATGCTTGCTTCAGCAGTGAAGCCAGCTAGCGTTAAATAATCCACAAGCTCCAAGCGAGCAGCACTGCTAAGAGGCCTGACCTTTTCGCTCCTTATGTGCAGATGGTAGCCGGCGTTACCTGAAAAGTTTATGCTTACCTGCTCGAATATACCAAGCTCCTCATCAAGAACCTTTATGAGCTTGAGCATTTGCTTTTTTGTTTCTTCTAAGCACTTTTCACAGATAAACTGATACTGCTCAACTGCGCTGCCACAATTGCTGCAATTTTTAACGCTGCCTTTGCCTGAATTGCCACACTTTTTGCAATACCAGAAATCGTGCTCTTCTTTGCAATCCAAGCCCAACTCATCGGCATCAAATTCATACACTAAATCAGAGCCGAGAAGGCCTTTATTTTCCATGGGCCGAGCTTCTGGTTCCTTGTAGTAAGCAGCAGAGTAGGAAATGTAAAGAGGTGCTTCTTTGCGAAGAAAGTTGTTGAGTTCAGCAACGCTTGAAAAATGCATATGCCTTTTAACTATCTTCTTTTTAAAATCACCAATGCCAAATTCTCTGGCTTCTATGCTCGGTACGCTATTTACCGCATGCGTTGAGTAATATTCTCGAAACTTTTTCTTTAAGAATTCTGCTTCATTCATTTTTCTCACCGCTTTTCTTAGTTCTTGGCTGCCTGCGTTTTGCTAACTGCTTGCGGTAGTACTGCAACGGGTGCTTAACTCTGCACTCGGCAACGCAAAGGTTGTAGCTACGCATCTTATTGCATGAAGCAGGCTTGTAAATCTTGCCAGCGGAGCCATGCACTATTCTGGAAACCTGGTAGCGAGTTACTTTTTCGTTATAGTTTGGTGCTCGCGAAAATGCTTCAACAATCTTCTCTTCAGGCACATTTATCGCATTCAAAAATGTAGCTAAAACAAACCTTGCCATATGCGGAACGTTTTTGCCTGCAAGTAAATCAGCATAGATTGTTTCTATGCAGGGTGGCAAATACGAGAGGTTCGCTTTGCCACTAATGCTACGCCTTAGCTGAGCGGCAGATTCGTTCAATGCTTCAAATGCCAAATCCCTGAATTGTTTAGGCAGTCCAGCTACATCTGCTGGCAAGCTTGTTAGTACTGAATAAGCGGCTTTTTCAGCAAGGAAGCTTGCAAAGCGATGCTTGTTCAGGAGAACGTAGCCAGAAGCAACATCCTGATTGGCAAGCTTTAATACATCGCTTTTAAAAGGAACACTCAGGAATTCTACAATGCCAAGCTTAAATCTTCCATTACTTATCTCAAAGTTCAGCTTTAAATCGTTCGCTA
>JAFCEU010000081.1 GCA_017608995.1 Candidatus Iainarchaeum sp.
GGCATAGCGGTTGTGCCATCAGCCTGGTTCTCGCAGAAGCTTTCCATGCCTTCGCGCTCTGGGCAATATGGACCCATCCCTGCGTTATAGCAGGTTAAGCTTCCCTGTGTGTCAGGTGTTTCAGTTGTGCCGGCTTCAGCGGGCGGTGTTTCTACAGTTTCTGAAGGTTGAGTTGTTTCAGCTACGCACTGACCGTAGCGAGTGTCACAACAATTTATCGGAATCTCTTCGCCAGTAGCATCATTTATATAGGTAACTTCGACTATTGGGCTGAGTTCAGCGCCAGGTAGCGCTTCACAAGTAAGGTTTGCAGCAGGATTGCAGTAAGTATACGATGGATTCGCTTGCTGGCATGCTGACAGTGCAACTTCTGGGACAGTGCAACTTCTGGGCTTAGCTCAGGCTTGCTTGGTGCTGCTCCGCCAACGCATTCTACTGTGCAGCAAGCAACGCCTGAAACATTCACAATCTTGTCTTCAGAAGGACAGCTCTGCCCTAGTGTTGGGTTACAGTAATAGAAAGGCCCTTCTCCACTGCCTGGGTTCTTACATATCTCTTCAAATAAAGATGGTTGTGCTTTCTGGCAGGGCCCTCTACAGCACCAAATATCACCAACGCGTTCATAACCATACTGCGCTGGACAAATCTCTTCAACATCCGAAAATGGCGGCACTGAGCAGAAGTCGTAGTTTTCATTAACATCCTTGCATTTAGCATCGCTGTTCTCTAACAACTGTTCAGTTATGCACTTATCTGTGCAGCACTTTATACCTTCAACTATCTTTTCTTTGCCTTCCGGACAGTTACCGAAGCCGCAATAGCGAGCTCCTTTCTTAGCACAGATTTTTTCTTTAACATCTACTTCCTCGGCTATGCACTCAGAAGCACAGCACGTTACGTTCTTTACAACCTTTATCTTTTCCCCTTTACACTCCATCTTTGCGCCGCAGTATTCATAGCCAGCTTCTTCGCAAACAGTCGAAGGCAGCGGGAACCCAAAGAAATCTTTACCGTGCCTTACTGACTGAATGCCACCATAAATAAAACCAACTATCGCCCAAACAGCACCAGTTTTCATTGCTTCGAGCCAATCGCGCTCATCAAAGCTTATTGTAATATTTTCTTTCTTTTTATAGCACTCATTTATAAGCTTTCCAACATCGAAGCCATCGTAAGGGTCGTTTGGGTCATCATAGATATCGTATTCGTAGCGGTTCAAGCGCAGGCAGCCCTCAGGCTCCATTATTACCCTTATCAGCTTCTTTATAGAATACTCGCTTTCTCCTACGGTGCGTGTCTTTACGTAGATTGGATACTGCCCTGGGATATATTCGCCACCTAAAATGGTAACCTGTTTCGAATCAGAAGATTGTAAGGTAAACTCCTTTTCAGCGAGGGCTAATTCAGTATCTAACATGAAGTCAACTGCTGCACCACAGTCCTTAGTTTCTACAGTGAAGCTTCCTTCTTCGCCGGGCTTTACCCTCACAAGGTCTTTATCAAACCTCACGCAGTTATCAAGACTTATAATATCTATCTCTGTTTGTATTGAAGCGGTTAGTACTTCTTTTCCTCCTTGTGTTGGGTGCTCTGCACTTATTGTTATCGTCGCCTGAGCTTTACCTGTTACGCCACCATCTGGAGCAAATGTTAATATTGCGGGCAGCTCTTCTTCTTCATTAATTGTGCCCCTAAGCACTTTGAAGTATGCTCCGCGTAACTCAATAGTATTTTCACCTATTTCTATGTAATAGTCACCAAGCTGGTTGCTTTGCCATTCAATCTTTGCGCTTAGATTCTGGAGCTTTATAGGTTTTCCATTTAATGTACAGGTGTTTACTATTGTGAAATCTGTTCGCACCTCGTTGCTTTTTGTTGCAGCTTTCCACTCATTTATGCTTAATATTAGGCAAGCGGGATTGTCCACTTCGCCGCCTAAGCCAATGGCTATGTCAACATCTCTCTCCGCGAGCCAGCTTTGTCCAGCGCTTGAAACAACCACAATAAGCTTTCCAGATAGCTGCTTGCTTTCGTTCAGGAGCTTTCCTAAATCGCTAAGCTGCACCTTGAGAGCAATATCAAGCTTATCTTTTGTAGCAATAGTTCTGCCAAAGTATTCCGAAGTCAGCCAATCACGCACCTTTTCATCATCTATTAAGCCTAAGAAGTCGCCCCTAAGCTCGATAGATTCAACCTTCAGCTCCATCTCTGTTTCGTTAAGAAGCCTTACTGTAACGGAATCCAGAGGTTTTGTATGTACATTAAGCTGAATGCCTATATTTTCAGGTTCTATTTTGAGCACTTTTTCATCAACTTTTATTTCCTTTGTGAATTCAGCATAGTCTGGTTTCTCAACAACTAAATAAACGACATCAGCAGGCATCAGCGCAGGCAAGGTAATCTCTGCTAAGCCTCGCGATGTAGTACTTGTGCTTACAAGAGTTGCTCCAAATTTATCCTTTATCTTTACGCTAGCCTCACTTACCTCTAGCTCGGTAGCTTTGTCACGCACCCTTATAACCACACTATTTTCTATGCCACTTGGCAGTAGCGGAGGCTCTGCAGTAAACTCCTCGCTTGCGGTTTTGAATTCAACAATAAACTCGTTTGCAGCAACAACATCAACCAAGATTTCCTTTTCAAATATGTGCGCATGCCTTGCTGGATCGTGCAACCTTATCATTATTGTTCCTGCCATTGCTGCATTAGGCACAAACGTTATTTCACCGCGAACTTCCTTGTTCCTAGGCAGGTTGCCTATTTCTATATAAGAAGTTTCATTAGCGTTTGCTGTTCCTTGCGTGATTGTGTCGCCTATAATTTCATACTCTTTGAAAGTTATGTTCTTCTCGCTGTTTAGTATTTTCAGCTGGATGTTATCGAATGTATCAGTTTCATAAGGGCTGTTGTTCAATATGCTGAAAGAGAGCTTGTATTCCTTGCCTACTTTTGCACTGTAGGTTTCATCTACATATTCAGCTATGTCGTTTTCTACATCTAAAATCTTCAGGGATACGCACCATTTATCTGTGCAGAGCTTTTCCATGCCAACCTGGAATGTGCGCTTGTAGGCTCTTGCATATAGGTCTTGTTCGCTTGCAGTATCTCCTAGCGAATAATCAACAGGATCTCTTATTACTCTGTTTTCTTTCACAGCCCATGCACGCCAGAATATTGGCAGCTCTTCTTCAATTGCTGTTTCTTTAATCTTTATTTTAGCATTTACATAGATTGTTCC
>JAFCEU010000007.1 GCA_017608995.1 Candidatus Iainarchaeum sp.
AGGTTTTGCCTACAATGCGCGGAGCTCATGCAATATTTGGAGCTATTAAAAAGATCGAACTGGAAAAGAAGCCAGATATTATTTTGGTTGGCAATCAAACAGGATTGAGAGCAAGCGCAACAGATGTTGAAAAAGCAAGGGCTGGCGCAATAGTCGCATGGCAGATTTTGCTTGGATCAAAGCCACAGAAGATTGTTTTATGCTCAAAGTGGAGCAACAGAGCGGAAATAGCTCCGCACCTCGAGCTTATAAAACACTCCATAAATACCCAGGTTATTGCATTGGCAATAAATGGTTTTGGTTGCGAAAGAGAAAAATTATTAGGGATTATAGAAGATGTTGAGAAAGAGTTCGGAATTTTGGCTCTAGATGTGATCTCAACTCCTGAAAAGCTGGAAAAATTGCTGAACTCACTTACTTCAGATGTTAAGCACCCAAACTGAAAAACTAACAGCTTTTTAATTTATTGTACAGATTATTTTTCTATAAGGGCTCGTGGTCTAGTGGTTAGGACACCTCCCTGACACGGAGGAGGTCGGCGGTTCGATTCCGCCCGGGCCCATTAAAAATAGTATTTCTATTTCTTTTCAACAAGCTTGTCTAAACTGAGCCCTATTATTTTAGCAAAGTTTCTCTCAAACCTATCAAGCTCAGCAATCTTTGCATCGATTAGTTTTATTCTTTCCTTATACTGTCCTTCCATCAGCTTTACTGCTTCATTGAATCGCTGAATGCGCTCATTAAACTTTTCTATATTCTGGTCCAGTATTTTCACAAACTGCTCTCGGAATGCCGATAAACTTTCCACCTCTGCCTTTATTTTTTCTAGCTCTACGCTACCTACTGTTTCTTCCTCCAACTTCTGCTTCAGTGCTTCGAGCCCCTGCTCAAACTCTTTCTTTTTCATATTTACTAATCTTTCCAGATCCTTTGCAGAGGCTTTTATTACCGCCTGCCTTATTCTATTTAGATCCATCGTAGTATAAGGTTCGAGACCTTTCAGCAACAAATCGCGCCTCTTTATTATCTCTTCAGCCTGCTTTGCGAGCTGCTCAGCACGCTTCTCGTACCCTGCTGTAAGTTCTTGGATTTCACCTTTAAGCTTTGCAATTTCCGCACTGCTTTCTGCAATTATTCTTGCCCTAGTCTTATTCAACTCATTCTTAAGTTTCTCGATTTCCTTCAACTCATTCTCTATTTTCTTTCTAACTTCTTCAACTCTTTGCATGCTATCCTTAACCTTCGCTTTATATTCCTTCTCAACGCTTTCAATGCGCGCAAGCATCTTTGCATCTATAATTTCATCGAGCTTCTCAAGCTCTTTTGCTTTTTCATCAGCTTTCTTAATTACTTCTTCAACCTTTTGTTCAGATTCGGTCATTTTCTTCTCTATTTCAGCAAGCATAGAATCAATCTTCTTTGCATACTGCTTCTCGATTCCCCAGACCTTTTCTTCAATCCTCTTCTCTATCTCCTCACCGATCTTTTCTTTCATTCTTTCAAGTTCCGCTAGTTTAGCATCAACACGCTCAGGCCTTATCTGCTTCCTCAATGTTTCGAGCTCCCTAATCTGCTTCATTATTTCCTTCTCGAGCTCTTCGTGACTCTCTAATTTCAATTTCTCTATCCTGTTTTTCGCTTCAGCCATTATATCCTCAATGACTTCTGATTCTAGCTCAAGAGTTTTTACCACGCGACTGTCAAGCCTTTTTATTTCCTCCTGAGCTTTTGCAACGAACTGGTTTATCTCAGAGCGCGATTGCTGTATTGCTGCTTTTATCTCCTGTAATAGAGATTCTCGTATTTCATTAAACTGCTTCTCCGTTTCATTAATCTTTTCCTCAAGAATTCCATTTAATTCTTCTTCAATTTTTACTCCTAATTCCTCTGCTTCCTTGTGCAGCTTTTCGGTCTGCTCGTCCCCTAACTTCTTTATTTTGTTTTCAAATAGGTTTTCTGTGCTCTTTAATTCTTCTTTGAGCTTAGCAATATTTTCTTCCATCTCTTTAGTAGCGCCTTGCAGCAATTCCTCAATCTTTCTTACAGCTTCGCTTGTTTTCTCTTCAACATTTGCCATAAGCCCCTTTATCTTCTTTTCAGTCGCTTCTTCAACTTCTTTTCTAAGTTTATTGACTCTTTTGCTCATTCTATCGATTTCTTTAAGCAGAGCTTCTTCTTGTTTTTGCCTTTCCTCAACGACCCTTGCTGTATCCTTTACTTCTTCATTTATCTTCTTTATTTCCTCAATGCGCTTATTGAGCATATCATCTATTTCCTTCTGTTTTTGCCCCAATTCGCTATTAACCTTCTGCGTTATAAGTACGGTCTTTGAATTCAAAAGAGCATCAATTTTCTTGTACTCCTGTTCCAAACCAGCCTTTACCTTCTCATCGACTGTTTTTTCAATCTCCTTCTTTATTTTCTCGATCTCCTCAATCTTCTTGTTCACCGTTTCCATCACTGCCTTTTCCCACATTTCCCTCGCTTTGGGCTTTTCTTCGCGTTCTTCTTCAGTTTCTTCTAGGCCTTTTTCCAGGGCCTTTATTACATCTTCTTCGCTTTCCGGCAGCATCACCTCTTCTTTCTTCCCCTTTCGTTCACCTTTAGCTTCAGCGAGAATCTCACGAGCTTCGCTTTCAGATATACCTACATCTTTCAAATTCTTTATTATTTCTTCATCAGACAGATCTAAAGCTAAGAGTTTCCTTACGGAATCTAAAATTATACTTTTCTTATCCGGCATTCAAATCAATAATATATAGTTCTATTATAAAAACTTTTTCATTAAGCAGTGAAGCCTTGGCTTTTGGCTAATTTTCATTAGTGATAAAGAAAAAGATGGACCGGCTGGGACTCGAACCCAGGGTCTCGTCCATGCCAAGGACGCGTGTTACCACTACACTACCGGCCCCTAATTAATCAAAAAGCTATTGAATATTTATATTTCTTTCTCCACCCCCTTAAAGGAAAGAAGAATAGTATTCAATGGCTTTATATAGAAAAAGTTTTGGTTAAATATCTGTTGGTGCCGGAAAAAAGCGTAAGGGAGTGGTAAAAATTAAGCTTTTTAAAGGAAGTCACTTAATTATATGGAGTGATTTTAAATGGATTTGCCTCTCGGCGTACCGCTTCAGCAGAGCTTAAAGACCGCCAACGTTGATATGCTAAATACGATACTAGAACTTATGAAAAAGCAGTTTACTGGTTATATTGTGGTAACTATAAATGGCTATGATGGAATCGAAGAAGGTGCAATACTTTTTAGGAAAGGCGTAATTATTGGGGCTGGCTACGAATTCATGAAGTATGGCGTAACCATTGAAGGCAACGATGCTTTTAAAATTGTGCTGAATGCATTTAAAGCGAAGCACGGAGTTATTGATATTTACAGCTTAACAACACAGCATATGGATTTGCTAACAGCATTCCATGAAAAGATGCTAATCAGCCTGAAGATAGAGCCAAAGAATCTAAAAAAGATTTATCCGAGAGAATTCTCAGATAGGTATGCGAAAGATGTGATAAAGCAGCAAGAAGAGGTGACAAAGTACGATATCTTCAAGAGAGCAGGCATTGCGGGCATTACGGAACGTTAGGGCTTGCAACTAATTATTTTGAGAATTTGTTTTTGGGGATGCAAAAAGTATTTATTTTAATAATTACTACTATTTACTAACTTACTGCAAAAGAAAATGCAGGCAGGATTTTTTATGGCGAGAAGTATTGCAATAGCTTCTGGGAAGGGCGGCGTTGGAAAAACAACTATAACCGCTAATCTTGGTATAGCGTTAGCGATGAGCAATGCGAAGGTGCTTCTAATTGATGCAGATGTAGCAATGGCAAACCTCTCACTAATCTTCAAGCTTCAGAATTCACCAATAACTTTGCACGAAGTGCTTATGGGTGAAGCAAACATAGAAGATGCTATCTACTCCGGACCACAAAACGTAGAAATAATTCCAAGCGGTCTCAGCTTGGAAAGCTACAGGCGCGTTGATCCTGAAAGGCTGAAGCACGCAGTAAGCACTTTGGAAAGCAGGTATGATTATATATTGCTTGATGTGCCTGCCGGTATAGAAAGGAGTACGCTGGCTGCTCTAGCTTCTGCAAAGCAGACTTTAATTATTACTACGCCTGATTCGCCAAGCGTTGCCGATGCTCTTAAAACAAAGATTGTTGCACAACGCTTGCTTTCAAAACCCTTTGGCTTCATCGTAAATATGGTGCATGGTGAAAAGGGCGAATTAAAGAAAAATGAGGTAAGTGCTATTTTGGAGTTGCCATGCTATGGAATAATTCCATTTGATAAAGAAGTAAGAAAAACATTTATTGGTAAAGGGAATCAGCCAATAATACTGCGAAAGCCTGATTCACCAGCTGCAAAGGCAATAACGCTTGCAGCTAACAAAATAGGCGGTAAAAAAGTTGAGCCTGAAGATATAGGCAAAGGCTCCATATTCTCAAGGATTTTATCAATATTCAAAAGAAAAAGATCTGAGGTGAAAGAATGACAAGACCTTTTGATGAACTAACAAAGGCACTAGGGCAGCAAGTACTAGTGCGACTGAAAGGGGACCGCATAGTCAGAGGTACTTTAGCTTCCTTTGACGTGCATCTCAACATAATACTAGAAAATGCGGAAGAACTCACCAACAACGAGGAACAAAGCGTAAAGGAGAAATACCCCAAAATTATGGTTAGAGGCGACAATATAATTTTTATAGCACTCTAAAATGCATGCTAAAAAGTTGTTGAATACTATTTTTCTTTTCTCCGGAAAAAGCATATAGAAAGAGATATAAATATTCAACATCCTTATATTCATTTAACAGCTGCTTTTTATCGATCTTTGGAGGTGCTTTTCATGGCTGAAAAGATGTTCAAGAAAGCCGGTCAGCTAAAAGAAGGAAACTATGTGCTTATAGAGGGCGAAGTTTGTAGGGTTAAAAATATTGAAAAGAGTGCTCCTGGCAGGCACGGCTCTGCAAAGGTGCGCATAACAGCCATAGGCCTTTTTGATAATCAGAAGCGCACCTTTTTAGGCCCTGTAGATGCTGAAGTCGAGGTCCCAATAATAAAGCGCGGCAACGCTCAGCTTGTAGCACTAATGGGCGACGTAGTGCAAATAATGGATATAAAGGACTATGAGCTATTCAATGTAAAAAAGCCTGCTGACCTCACGGGCCTAAAAAGCGGCGTTGAGCTTGAGTATGTGCGCTATGGCGATAAAGCAGCGATTCTGCGCATTAAGAGCAGCAGCGAAGGTAAGAAAAAATGAGCAAGCTCCAGCTTAAAGATTTTATCGTAGATCCTTGTAAAAGCGATAAAGCAATAGAATTTTTACCACAGAAGAAACTGAAGCTCCAGCTTAGCGAAATAGTCAATGTGCTAAGAGAAACAGCTCAGCTACAAGCAGAAACACCATTTGTTACAATCTTCCTTTTTAAGAACACCAGTATAAGCCTCTTTAGAAGCGGTAGAATCCTTGTAAAAAATGTTGAAGAAAAGGAAGCAAAACAAATAGTTGAAGAGTTACTTGAAATAATAAATGAAAAAGAGTAACCCAGTTTAATCCCAATTTTAACCCCTTTCGAAATAGAAAACTTTAAATAAGGAAAACCCCTAATTTAAAGCATTGCGATAAGGAAAGGAGGTGCAAAAATGGTTAGTTTTGGTACAGCAATAAAGAGGCCATTCGAGGATCTTAAAACAGCGATAATAGGCATAATTCTAGGGCTGATTCCAATAGTAAATATTCTAACAATTCCAGGGTTTGCATTGCGCAATGCAAAGAGAAGCTTGGAGGGCGACGATTCACTTCTAAGCTGGGGCGACTGGGGCGATATCATAGTGAAATCAATAATCGCCGTGGTAATAGGGGTTGTCTATTTCATACCAGTTATTGTGATAGCGTTTATTTTCTTAGGGGCTCTGATATTCACAATTATGGGGGCTGTATCTGGTACACAGGTTACTGCTGGTTACGCAACGCTTTTCCCATTGGCGACCACAGCAACGCTAGATAGTGCAGCTATGGGTCAAATTGGTGCAACCATTGGTGCAATGTTAGGAATAGTTTTAATTCTTGTAGTGCTTACTTTGTTCATAGCATTCATCCTTCCAATGGCAATAATGCACTGGCTTAAAGAAGAGAGCTTTGGCGCAGCGTTCAGGTTTGGTTCAGTAATAAAAAAGAGCTTCACAGGACCTTACATCGTTGCATGGATTTTCACAATAGTGATAATGTTCATATTTTTCATTGTGGCAATAATACTAGGGCTTATCCCTCTTGTGGGAGTGTTCATCGGCAGTGGTTTGTCAACTTACGTGGTTGCAGTAGCTGAATACACTCTGTTCGCACAGGCATACAGGGAGCTCGAACAAAGGGTTGCTACAGCATAATAGCAAGCTCATTTCCCTCTTTTTTTATTTATTTGCATATCTACTTCTATATGGTTTAAATGCGCTCTCTTAGCTTAGGGAAAATTTTTGGGATTAAGGTTGAATTGCACTGGTCATTTTTACTCATAATCTTCTTCATAGTGATATCTACCGCTGCGATAGAGCCGCAAAGCTTGCTGCCAACAACCATGCTATTCTTTTTTCTCTTCTTAAGTGTTTTTCTACACGAGCTTACCCACAGCGTAGTTTCAATTGCAAGGGGTATAAAGGTTCATAAGATTGTTCTGCTTCCAATAGGCGGCGTTGCATTAACAGATGAACTGCCAGATAATGCAATGGATGAATTTTTAATAGCTATAAGCGGGCCTCTTTTCAATTTCCTTGTTGTGTTTTTCGTTTTTCTAAGCGTTTCCATGCTTCCTTTACCTTTCCCTTGGCATATTTTTTCCAGTGCGAATGTGGGTGAATTTGAAAAAGCAGTTTTTTCCTATCCTCTTTTTGCAATTCTCTATGTGAATTTTATTTTGGGTGCGTTTAATCTTTTACTCCCTGCATTACCTCTCGATGGCGGCCGCGTGCTTCGCTCCCTGCTCAGCATGAGGATAGGCTACTTAAAGGCAACAAGGATCGTTACAATGCTGAGCGCCTTTGTTTCAGTACTCCTCTTCCTTGTGGGCTTTTTTATAGGTAGCTTGCTCATGGTCGTTATTTCCGCGTTTATATTCTTTGGAGCTAAGGAAGAGGAACGCGTGGTTGAAGCAAAGCACGTGATCAAACATATAAAAATTAACCAGCTTATTGACCCAAGACCTTTACTCTTCGAAGCTTCTGCGCCTTTAGTATTTGTAGTGGAAGAACTTTTTACAAGGAATAGATCAGCATGCCTTGTTGATTTAGGGAATAATCGCTTTGCTGTATTTGATTTGAACGAGCTACCACAAAATGCGAATCTACAAGCTCCAATTGCACGCTATGCCCGTTATATCGAACCCGTAGATATTTCAATGGGTGCAGACAAGGTATTAGAGCGGTTTCTTACAAGAGGCTACAGCTTATTACCGGTATTTGCATCCGGTCAGCTTATAGGCGTTATTTCATTAGGCGCAGTAGAAAATGCGTATCGCTTAGCAAAGGCAAAGCAATTACTTTACAATGCTTCAAAAAGAAAGTAAAAAAAGGAGTTTTGTAGCTTTTTTATATAGAAAATGCCGGGATGGCGGAGCGGTCCAACGCGCCTGCCTCGAGCTGCCCTTTTCTTTCTTTAGAAAAGAAAGAAAAGTGCAAGTTGCCCAAAAGAAAGAAACTTTATATTTTACTCTGGCACGAGATAGCAGGTGAGCTTTGCTCGCGTGGGTTCGAATCCCACTCCCGGCGTAGCACCATTATCAAGTCCTAGTGGTTGCTGGAGGTAATAGGAACCCGCTGGAGAGGTTGCTGGAGGTAATAGGAACCCGCTGGAGAGGTTGCTGGAGGTAATAGGAACCCGCTGGAGAGGTTGCTGGAGGTAATAGGAACCCGCTGGAGGTTCCTATTTCGAATCCCACTCCCGGCGTCTTCTTTTTCAGAAAAGAGAAAAAAATTGCTGCTCGCTAAGTAATAACAAAAAGATTAAATACTTCCGCACGCTATTCTTATTATGCCAGCAGTTGCAAGGAAATCTGTAAAATTACACAGAAAACCAAAGGGGGCGCTTACTGCCAGCAAAGCTGCAAAAGGCGCAGTTGTTGCAGGCAAAACCCTTATAAGAGTATTAAGAGCTCGCAGATATGTTCGCTTAGCAGAGGAAGCAAACATTAAAGAACCTGCGAGGATTATTGAAAGATTCTGTGAAGAGCACCCCAATTATGGAGAAATATTAATTCGAGATGAAAGGCTGAGAGAAGCGCATTCCCTCATTTCAAAGCTTGCCGACCCCGAGAAAAAAACCATTGCGGCACTTCTTATAAAGTATGGTCCTGAGATATTCGATAACCCCGCTTTATTGTACCGATTTTTAAGAGGAGCGGAAAAGAGAATTAAAAAAATATTTGTAATTGTAGAATCTTACCGAAATTTGGGCCATGCTCCTTCCAACCTTTTAACGGACGTGCTCTACATCATGAAGTATGGCAAAACGTAGGATAAAACTACATATTGCGCAGCCTTTTAATCCTCTCTTCAATTGGCGGGTGTGTGCTGAACAGATTGTTCAAAAAGGATTTGTGCTCTTTTAAAGGGTTAACAATATAGAGATGTGCTGTTGCTTTGTTTGCTGCTTCTAAAGGCTTCTTATCTTTAGCGAGTTTTTCAAGTGCTGAAGCTAAACCCTCTGGATAGCGGGTTAGCAAAGCAGCGCTAGCATCAGCCAAAAACTCGCGTTGCCTCGAGATGGCAAGCTTTATGAGTGTTGCAATAAGGGGCGCTAAAATCGCAGCAGCTATCGCAATAAAAATCACAATTATATTGCCTTTTTCTCTCCGGCCAGAACGCCACCACCACATGCGAAGCATCCAGTCGCTAAGCAAAGCAACCAAGCCAACCATTACCGCTATCAATGTCATAAAACGAATATCGTAATTTTTTATATGCGACATTTCGTGAGCGATAACGCCTTCAAGCTCCGCTCTGTTCAATTTCTTCAGCAAGCCTGTGGTTACACATATGACTGCATGCTCCGGATCTCTGCCAGTAGCAAACGCATTTGGAGCAGAATCATCTATTACATAAATCTTGGGTTTCGGAATACCTGCTGCAATGGCTAGGCCCTCTACTACATTATCCAAATAAGTGTACTCCTCATGCGTTGCTGGCCTTGCCCTGCTTATCCTCAATACAATCTGGTCCGAATAATAATAGGAAAAATATATCGAAACAACCGCAATAATAAATGCAACTATTAATCCCAGAGGCCCCCAACCAGTTACCTCACTAAAAAGCCAGCCCAAAGCAAGAACAAATAGGAAAAAGAAAAAGAATAGGAGAAAGCTGTTGCGTTTATTTACAGCTATTGCATCCCATACTAGCATTTTTTTCACTTATTTTTTCACTTAAAGCTTACCTCTGGTACTTTGCGCTCTTCTTCCGTTATCTCGAAGTAATCCCTTTCTGGCTTAAAGCCGAATATCTTTGCAACTATATTTGTTGGGAATGATTGTAAGGCAATATTGTATTGCATTATTGCATCATTGTAAAACTGTCTTGCATAGGCAATCTTGTTTTCAATGCCGCTGAGCTCTTCCTGCAACTGCAAGAAATTTTGACTTGCTTTTAGGTTTGGGTAGTTTTCAGCAACAGCAAACAATGTTTTCAACGCACCGGTAAGGAGATTTGCAGCCTGTGCCTTTTCCTGAATACTGGAGGCATTGAGAAAGGCTGTCCTTGCCTTTGTAACATTCTCTAAAACACCTCGTTCGTGAGCCATATAACCCTTTACAGCTTCAACAAGGTTTGGCACTAAATCAGCTCTTTTCTTCAGCTGCACATCAATCTGATACCATGCATTCTCTACCTGATTTTTCCTAGCAACAAGCGAATTATACATTACAAGAAGGGCCATTACGAATACCAGCAGAATAAAACCAATAACACCAACAATAATCCAAAACATCCAATCACCTGTGTTTTAAATGTATTATAATAAGAAAAGCTTTGCTATTTAAAGGTTTCGCCAATGTGTTGTAATTCTCCGCTTATCTATTTATTTTCTGGAATAGTATCCCTGGTTTTGTTACTTTCTTGCCAGCAAGTCCCTTCCCTGAAAATACATCTACAAAGCTCTTTACCTCAATGCTGAGCGCATTAGCTATTTTTTCTGAGCTTGCAGGCATAAATGCATGCAACAATATTGCAATAGCCCTGAGCGCTTCCGCAAGCGTGTAAATTATATCGCTAAGCTCTTTACCTTGCTTCTTCCAAGGCTCTTTCTCATTAATATACTGGTTGCATGCCTTCACAAAGCTCATTATTTCTGCAAGTGCCAAATGCAATTCAAATTTTTGCATATGCTGCTTTATCTTTTCGAGATTTAATTTTTCCTTGAGTTCTACATCAAGGCTGCCTGCAGGAACCACTCCACTAAAGTAACGCTCCGTCATAGCCAATGTTCTATTCACCAAGTTTCCTAAATCATTCGCCAGCTCAGTATTGTGCCTCTCAATAAGCTTCTCTTCTGAGAAGTAGCCGTCTTCGCCGAAAGGAATCTCTCTAATCAGATAGTAGCGAATAGAGTCAATATTGTAGTTCTTTGCGAGTTCGATTGGGTCAATAACATTGCCCTTGCTTTTGCTCATCTTTTCGCCACTGGCAGTCTGAATAAAACCATGCACAAGCACTGTTTTCGGCAGCTCGATGTTTGCAGCCATTAAAATGCTCCACCATATCACTGTATGATGCCACACAATGTCCTTGCCGATTATATGAACGTCTGCAGGCCAGAATTTTTTGAATCGCTCGTTAGGATAATCAACACCGCTTATGTAATTAATCAATGCATCAATCCACACATATTGCACATGCTTCGGATTTATTGGCACAGGAACGCCCCAGTCAAAGCTTGTGCGCGAAACGCTCAAATCTAGCAACTCTTGCTTTAACCTATTTTTTATTTCTTCCTTCTTGCCAGCGGGCCATATAGAAAGCTCATTCTTTTCAATGTACTCAATCACTTTTTCTTTGTATTTACTCAGCCTGAAGAAATAGGATTCTTCACTCACAAGTTCGCATTCTTTCCCATGCACTGGGCATTTACCATCAATGAGATCTTTCTCAGTGTAAAATGTTTCACAATCAGCGCAATACTTTCCGGTATAAGTGCTCAAATATATATCTCCATTTTCATAAATCTTCTTGAATATTTGCTGCGCCACTTTAATATGCTGCTCCTCTGTTGTCCTTATAAAGCGATCATAGCTTATGTTCCAGAGCGAGCATAGCTCCTTAAATTTCTCGCTTTGCCTATCAACAAAAGCCTGCGGTGTTAGGCCAGCTTTCTGTGCCGCTCTCATGATTTTTAAGCCATGCTCATCCGTGCCGGTAAGGAAGAACACTTGCTTGCCTAAAAGCCTATTCCACCTTGCAAGCACATCGGCGCATAGCTTTTCGTAAGCGTGCCCTAAATGCGGATTCGAACTCGGATAATCTATTGCTGTGGTTATATAGAATTTATTCTGCAAGACAACACCCCGCTTCAATGGAACGGTAACTCAACACCTATTTTTACCTAAAAATCTTTAAAACATTGATTTTTTGCTGTATTATTCCAATAAAGAAAAAATTATTCTTTGGGTGCTTTTGAAAATAAGCTATTTAAAGAAAATGCTTCTGGAATTTAATGGAGGTGCGCTATGCCAATTGAAATGATTACCGGGCCGATGTTTAGCGGCAAATCTGAGGAGCTTATAAGGAGAATTCGCAGAGCGATGATCGCTGGCCAGAAAGTGCAGGTATTTACACCTGCTTTGGACTTTAGAGGCGGAGAGAACTGCATATATTCGCATGATAAAAGGATAATAGATGCTATCCCTATAAATAAAAGCCGTGAGATCCTTGAGAAGCTTGAACCAGACACAGAAGTAATAGGCGTAGATGAGATTCAATTCTTAGACGATGAGATCATTGATGTTGCATTAGAGCTTGCTTCTCGCAATATAAGAGTGATACTCGCATGTCTAAACCTGAACTTTAGAGGCGAACCATTTCCTTTCCGCGACTCAAAGAGAACAGTTGCAGATATGATTGCGTTAAGCGATTACGTTGATAAGCTGCATGCAATATGCACACACAAGCTAAAAGATGAAAATGGCAAAGAGCGCATCTGTGGTAAAGAGGCCTATTTCACACAGCGCCTAATTGATGGAAAACCGGCGCCTTACGATAGCCCTCTAATAGTAGTTGGCAGCGAAGAGCTTTACGAAGCTCGCTGTAGAGAACACCATATCGTTCCAGGCAAGCCAAAGAAAACGCTTTGTTAGGTTTGAATTTCAAACTCCATAAGAATAAATTAAAAACACCATTCTAATTATTAAGATTTCAATATCAACGGTTCTCGCTCTCAACACTGCTTTTAAAGATTGTTTTCATCGGAACTAAGCTCTAAAAAGTTTAATTTTATTTAAAAGCGCTAAGTTGAGTGAGAACATGCCATTAAAACTTTCAAGCACCAAAGAAGTACTTTCTGAAGAAAGCCCGCTGGTTGAAAAGTTCCAGAACTTCTTTGAAACACGGTATCGCAAGGAGATAGAGCACTTAGCAGAAACCTATCCTGAAAAGCGCTCCTTATTCATAGACTTTGCGGAGCTTGAAAAGTTTGATTACAGCTTGGCAGATGAGCTGCTTGAAAAGCCGGATGCACTTCTTGAGGCGGCGCGCTTAGCTCTAAAACGCATAGAGCTACCCGCTTTGGATGTAAAGGATTTCAGCGCACATGTAAGGGTCTTCAATCTACCAGAAGATCGCAAGATTCTTCTCAGGGATCTAAGTGCCAATCATATCAACAGGCTTATTTGTGTTGAGGGCGTCATAAAGCAGATAACTGATGTTCTGCCAAAATTGAAGCTTGCTGTGTGGCGTTGCAATAGATGCGGCAATGTTTATAGAGTCCCGCAATCAGGCCAGACTATTATTCAGCCAACTATTTGTGAGTGCCGCCATAAGGATTTTTCTCTTGTTGAAGAACAATCAAAGTTTGTGGACTATCAAAAGATACAGATTCAGGAGCCTTTAGAGGTGCTGAAGGGAAGTGAGCAGCCTACTACGCTTGACATTTACGTCTCTGATGATTTGGTTAACAAAGTTTTGCCGGGCGAAAAGGTTGTGCTTATAGGTGTATTGCGCTTAGCCCCAGCAAAAACCGCTAAGCCAGTTTTTGGTAGATATTTAGAATGCAATTATTTAGAGCAAACGCAACAGGAATTTGAAGAGATAGATATAACGCCAGAAGAAGAAGAAAAAATAAGAGAGCTTGCAAAGGACCCTGAAATATATGAAAAGCTCATAAATAGCATTGCGCCAAACATTTATGGACATGAGGATGTTAAGGAAGCAATTGTTCTGCAGCTATTTGGCGGCGTAAAGAAGGTTTTGCCAACGCAAGCTATAAGAGGCAACATCCACATTTTGCTTGTTGGCGACCCAGGGACTGCAAAAAGTCAGATTTTAATGTCTGCCAATGCAATCGCACCTAAAAGTATTTATGTTGGCGGTAAAACCACAAGCGGAGTTGGCCTAACAGCGAGCGCAGTTAAGGATGAATTTGGCGAAGGTAGCTGGACCCTTAAAGCAGGTGCCTTGGTGCTTGCGAGCGGCGGCATTGCTATGGTAGATGAGCTCGATAAGATGCCTGCTGACGAACGCTCCGCTCTACATGAAGCTATGGAGCAAGGCACTGTTAGCGTTGCAAAAGCAGGAATTATAGCACGCTTCAAAACCGATACAAGTATTTTAGCTGCTGCTAATCCAAAGTTTTCTAGGTTTGAACAATACGAACCACTTATAGAGCAGATAGATTTGCCGCCAACTCTAATTTCGCGCTTTGACCTGTTCTTCATGATAAAAGATGTGCTGGATAGGACTCGCGATACTGAAATAGCAAACTTTATACTAAAAACTCACCAAGCAGGAGAAAAGCTTTTGCAATCGCAGCTTACAGGAAAGAAGCTTAAGAAAAAAGAAGAAGAGCAAATTAAAGCAGTTACTCAACCAGTAATAGAACCCGGCCTATTGCGGAAATATATCTCTTATGCAAGGCAAAAGGTTTTCCCTACACTTTCCAAGGAAGCAATAGAAACTCTTGCAGAATTTTATGTTGGTTTGCGTGAGAGAGGAAAGCAAGAAGGCTCTTATGCGGCTACTCACAGGCAGCTTGAAGGCCTGATTAGATTAAGCGAAGCATCTGCAAGAGTACGGCTCAGTAATGTCGTGGAAAAGCAGGATGCTGAGCGCGCAATAAGACTGCTTAAACGCTCATTGAAAGATGTTGTAACAGATCCAGAAACTGGAAAAATAGATATCGACCTTATAATATCTGGCCAGACCCATACACAGCTAGAGAATATGAGAAAGCTACTTGCCATTATAAAGGAAAAAGCAAAACAGCAGGACAACGTTGCTGTAGATGATGTTATCGCTGAGGCTTCACAATTCGGTCTGGATAGAGAGAAGGTTGAAGATCTCCTAAACAAACTGGAAAGGAAAGGCGAAATCTATAGACCAAGATACGGATTTGTAAAACCAACACAGCGCGATTAGTGCTAATTAGCTGTAAGGCCAGGCCTGCTCCACTATTATGTTGGCGGTATGGTAGAAATTCAAATCTTCCAATATGCTGGCGATGCTCACAATTCGTGCCTCAACCGCGCTTTTGTCCCCCCCGCCGATTCTCACAACAACTCTGCCATCACCACCAA